>NZ_DBHIUF010000043.1:0-1505 GCF_057272915.1 Gemella sp. | reverse complement strand
TTGATCTGACCCCAAAAAGTTAGACTTAGGATAGCGTAGTAGTTATAATGACTGCTACGCTATCTTTTTTATATTTATACAGTCATATGTTTTATTCTATATTGCTTAGGACTTAACCATCCTAGTTTCTCTTTTATTCTCTCTTCATTATAGTATTTTATATATTTTTCAATAGCTAATTTCAGTTTCCCATAACTATTATATGTTGTTCCATAGTATATCTCTTGTTTTAATATTCCGAAGAAATTCTCCATTACCGAATTATCCAAACAATTTGCTTTTCTAGACATACTTTGGTAAATACGTTCTTCTTTTAACCTTTTCGAGTATGCCTTCATTTGATAAGCCCATCCTTGATCAGAGTGGAAAGTTCTCCTATAAGGGGATTTAGCTGTGACTTTAATAGCTTTTTCTAGTGCATCCATTATATTTTTAGCTGATGGGCTCTCGCTTATACTATAGCTTATTATCTCACCATTATACATATCCATAAATGGATCTAAATAAAGTTTCTTTACTACTAATTTACCTCTCTCATTAACTTCATAATATTTAAATTCAGTTGTGTCTGTAGTGATTTTTTGATGTGGAATATTAGTATTGAATCGTCTTCTAATTCTATTCTTAGCTGTTTTTCCAATTTTCCCTTTATATGAATTGTATTTTCTACTTTTTCTAGTGAATGATGTAACCTGTAAGCCTAATTTTTGTATAATTCTTTGAACTTTCTTTTTGTTTATAATATATCCTAAATTACGTAACGCACCATATATACGTCTATAACCATAATCTTTGTTATTCTTTCTTATTTCTAATATTTTCTCTTCGATTTCTTTATCTGGATTAACTCTATCGAATCTCTTCTGCCAGTACATATATGTTGCTTTTGGCATTTTCGCATATAAAAGAAGGTCTTTAAGTATGAATTCTCCTCGGAGACTGCTTATAATTCGCGCCTTCTTTTCATTTCTGCTTCTTCCGCTAAACGCAGTCTCCTCGCTTCTTTTAAAAATGCATTTTCTATCCTTAGTTGTAGTAATTTATCTTCTAATTCTTTTACATATTCTTTAGATATATTATCATTTGTGGTTTGACTTGTTGTTTCCTTACTTAACTTTTTAGGTGATTTAGCCATTAAGATTTTCCGACCTTTCCTTCGTTCTCTCAATGCATCAGGACCAGCTACTCTAAAGCGATTAACCCAGTTACAAATAAGTGCTGGATTATTTATACCTTCTTGTAAAGCTAAGTCATTGTATGAGAGTTCACTTGTTAAGTATAATTCTACAACATATATCTTTTTTTCGAAAGGATATTCTTCATTTTTTCTTGAACGATATAATCCTTCATCTCCATATTTCTCATATTTGGCAACCCAAATTTCAATATTATTATGAGATTTTATAGCATGCTTTTTCGCTAACAATCTTATGCTTATGTTTTCATTTATATACTCTAGTACGACTTTCTTTTTAAATTCAAAATTATATTTAGTCATAAAAATA
>NZ_DBHIUF010000042.1:0-2029 GCF_057272915.1 Gemella sp. | reverse complement strand
CTTTTTTTCCAACTTCTCTTGACTTTTCTGTTTACACAAAATATTATACACTATCGAGAATTTCTCACGAGCTTCTACTAACTCCTTAGGTCTTAAAAATGATCCCACGTGATCTACTCTATATGCCGCTCTTTCTACTACTTTATTTTGACATCCTTGACACATAATATTTTTTCTCCTTTTGTTTAACTAATTTATTTTCTCTATCTTCTTAGATTTATTTATCAAGCAACCAAGAAAAGGCTGGATTCTGAAAAATATGACGTTTAGGAACAGTTTGTAAATTCTGATCGCATTCATCTATTGTCCCTAATTTCAAAGCACAGACTTCTGGTATATTTTCTTGAACAGTAAAAATTTGACTATGACAGTTCTGGCAGTAATAACGCTGTTTTTCTGGAGAAGAACTATAGGAAACAAGATTTTCTTTTCCATGCAATACTAGCTTTTTACTGCTAACTTTAGCATTAACTGTATAGGCAGACGCAGTTGCTTTCCGACAAAATGAGCAATGACAAAAAACTAATTCCGATAATTCCTCATCTAGAGTGTAGGTCACTGCTTTACATAAACAAGATCCTTTAAGCATTATGAATGCTCCTTTCTACCACCTTATTTTGACATCCTTGACCCATAATATTTTTTTCTCCTTTTGTTTAACTGATTTATTTTCTCTTTTTACTTTTCTCTTCTGACTTTATTATCTTGACTTTATTATAAACTTCTAGTTACTTTTCTCTTCAAACTTTTCTTCTTCTCTCTTTTCTAATATCTATTTTTTCATAAACTCAAACTTTTTTATAAAGACCGTACTATTCGTCTTCTGGTAATATCGCTACTACTCTTACTGGAGATCCAGTTGCTTCTGTCCAGTTTGGATAAGCAATTGAGATTAATGCTCCAATGGCTGGTACTTGATCAAGATTTGCTAAAACTTCGATTTGATAAATATCTTGTTCTAGTAAGTAGTACTCTTGAATAAGCCCTTCAGCTGCCGCTGTAACTCCTGAGTCAGTATCTAATGTTTCATGACCTACAGCTTTAACTTTTCTTTCTTTAATTAAGAATTCTAGTGCATCTCTACCCCATCCCGGAGTGTGTTGAACATCATTTTCATCTAGATTTCTAATTTCATCATAGCTAGGCCAACGTTTTGACCAATCACTTCTAAATGCTACGAATGATTCTGGTAATATTTCACCATGTTGAGCTTCGAAGTCAAGAATGTCTTGTTTAGTAATTACATAATCATTATTCTCCGCTACTTCTTTACTTTTATCTATTACGTATAGAGGTAATAGTAAATCTTTAAGTTCAATTTCATCTAACCAACGACCACCTTCAACGAAGTGAATTGGCGCATCGATGTGTGTTCCATATTGTCCAACAACTGAGAATTTTTGAACATAGAATCCATCTTTTAAAGTAAAGACATTTTCTTTTTCTAACGCAGGTAGCGCTGGGAACTTAGGTGAGTTTTCATCAATTTTGTGGCTTAAGTTAACCCATTTTTTGTTTTTTAATGTTTTATAAATATTTAGTAATTCTGACATATTTCTTTCCTCCGAAATGTTTATATTATTTCTTTAAGTTAAGAATTCTTGTGATTATTTTGAGAAATAAAAAAGTCCTCACAGAAGCTTTTGCTTCTGCAAGGACGTCTAATAATTTACGTGTTACCACCTTACTTTATGATATTCTCACAAATATCAACTCAAAAAGTACGCACCAAAATAGAATGGTGTTATACCCTGAAGCTATAACGGGCTCACCCGTAAAGGTCTAATTATTCGACCATTAACACTCAAAGACCATTTTCAAAGTTTCCAATACGATCTCTTTTCACCAACCGAGACTCTCTTTACCATCTTTCACTTTTACTTATCTTATCAACGTGTGAATCATTAACTTGTGATTAAGTATAACAAGTTATTTTTTATCTGTCAATAGTTTTTTTGAAAAAATTTACATGTTTTTCTAGAGTTGTCAAACATTTGTGACACGAACCTATAATAAATGACATTCTGAT
>NZ_DBHIUF010000041.1:0-2653 GCF_057272915.1 Gemella sp. | reverse complement strand
CCTTTGAGGTTAATCAAGCGTTTCAAGTGTTCGTAGGCGATTTTCATCTTATCTTCAAAAGTCAAATCAGGGAGGATTTTACCTACTAGAAGATTGTATCAGTTATATCTCGAAAGAAAAAAGAATAAATTTAACTATAAAACCTGTCTTATTGAATGAAAAAATGGTAGAATAAACATCAATATCGATTGAAATATGGAGATTTAATGGAAATGAAGTCAAAAACATTTCGATTTTATTTAGTTTTGTTATTTATTTTCTTTCTTTATTTTTTATTTGCGGTGTATAATCGAACGTACAGTGGAATCACCGTAGATAAACATGATAATGAGTGGATAGTTAGACAAGTCCATAATCTGGGAAGCTTTGCGAATCATCAAGAGATAATAGGGTCATCTATTATACAAATAGACGGTCAGAATCCAGATAGTAATTTCTTATTATCTCGATTTTTAATTGTTGAACCGCTTCATTCTGTGACAGTGTTAGATAGAGGAATTTCAAAGACTTTAATAATAGAATCTGGGAGATCAAGCCAAATTATCTTTCTTGTTTTATCAATCATTGCTTTTCTGATTCTACTGTTATTTCGCTTATACATAAAAGGTAGAAGTAGAGGAAAAACTGGAAAACGATATTTTTATTTTATTATTTATACTAGTCTGATGTTATTATCGATTATTCCATCAAGTATAGGAGATGTATTTGGTCGTAGTCTATTAATTTCATACTTGACTTTATTTCCATTATTCATGGATATTTTCATTAGAGTGTTAGTCCTGAAGATAAAAGGTTCAACCATTTCTAACTTTTCTCGTATTATACTGGGCTATTCACTCATCACTCAACTTTTGTTTGTTTATAATCTTATACAGCCCATTGATTTTTTGACCACCTTTTTTTCTAGAGGAGTATTTTATTTAGTATTTTTCTTTTTAGTTATCCTACTGTTAAAGATGCTTATAAATTACTCTCAGATAAGAGAAATGTTGCCAATTCATACCTTATTTTTAGCAGTTCTTGCCTTATTTCCTCTATTTTTTGGATATATTTTTCCGATTGGTAAGGAAGTTTCGTTTATTTATAGTATTCCTCTATTGTTGCTTATTTTGTTCTCTATTGTAAATAACTTGATACTAGAGCGAATGGTATATGTTGCTTGGAAGTGGAACCCGTTCATATATAACTTGATATTTGCCGTTTTTTTTACTAGTCTAATTATTCTTTTTAGTCTGTTATTAAGAGAATTTTCTCCAATTTTTTTCGTTCTTTACACTTTTCTCTTTTCGCTAGCTTTGTTACCTGAAATAAGGAAAATGATGTTGATTAGCCATAAAATGGAGGGAATCTTTAGTAGTTTTCATACTTTTGTAGCTACTGAATTGGAGAGGGAAGAAATTGCAACGTTTATACATGATACTACAATTCAGAAGGTTATTTATTATAAAAAGCAGATAGAAATTAGTGAACAAATTAATAGGGTAGCTTTATTAGAGATGTTGGATGATATTGTCTTTGAATTAAGAGATTTATGTTCCAATATCTATCCTTTAATGGTGCATGAATTAGGGCTGAAAGAATCTATTACTAGCATATTAAACCAATTCATGAAGATGGAAACTGTTTCGATTATGACAACTTTTTCAATAGATGAAGAAAAAGTTAATGATAAAGTGGGCACGTTTGTATTAAGGACAGTTAAAGAACTAGTAAATAATAGTATTCTTCATGGGAATGCTAGAGAAATTACTGTAGATTTATCTACAAAAGAAAAGATTTTATCAATTGTAGTTATAGACGATGGTATTTTTAAGGGAAACTATCAGTCTAATGAATATCATTTTGGTTTAAATAGAATTGTAGAGAAGGTTCATTTATTGGGGGGAACTGTTCAGATAAATATAGAACCTACAAGTGTGAAGATACGAATACCTATAGAAGGGAAGAAAAATGATTCGTTTGGTTTTGATTGATGATCACAGTTTAGTATTACAAGGATTGGAGAACTATTTTTTAAAGGAAGATGATTTTAAAATTGTTGGTTCCTATACAGAAGTAGCAGATTTACTTCTTTGTCTCAAGCATGAAAAGGTAGATGTGCTAGTTATGGATTTTATGCTGAAAGGAGTGACGGCATTTGATGTTATTAGTCAGATAAATAGATTTCTGAATACAGTTCCCAAGATAGTTCTTTTATCAGGATTTTATGACACTTTGTTACATAAGAGAGCGATGGACTTTGGGATTCAAGCTTTTTTACCCAAAGAAAGTTCTTATTTGGATGTTAAAAGTGCAATTTATGCTGTTTATAAGGGAAATCACGTTATCCCAGATGATTTGTTAGAAAAGCAAGAAAATAATCTATTGACAGATATGGAGTTAAGTGTATTGGAACTTATTGTAAAAGAATATTCTAATGAAAAGATAGCAAATAGTTTATTTGTCAGCAGGAGAACGGTGGATACCCATGTTTCAAATATTTGTTCAAAGTTGGGAGTGACGAGTAGAGTTGGAGCTGTACGTGAGGCTATTCGATTAAATCTAGTATCTTTATAATTTATCCTAAAAAGGCAAGAAGGTTTTCGTAAATTACGGATTCTTTCTTGTCTTTTTATTTGAAAAAAAACAGTAAAAAAGCGCAAAAAATCACTTC
>NZ_DBHIUF010000040.1:0-2804 GCF_057272915.1 Gemella sp. | reverse complement strand
GTTAACTTTATTTAAAACATCAGATTGTGTTTACACAAAAATCTTGACACTGCCTATCTAGGTTTCTTTATGGCTTCAGAAGGTGTAAATAAGCTGAATACAAGGAGTATTTTAGCTTTAAAGTTACTAAAAGATCTATAACCATAAGAAATACGCTTAATAACTTTAATTTTGTTGTTAATTCCCTCTAAAGGACCGTTAGATAGCCCATTGTAGTGCATAGTATTTTTAATCTGTCTTTTATATTTTTTAAGTGTTTTAATAGCTGTAAACATATATCTAGGTAATGTAGATTTATCATTAATTAAAGCTTTAAATCTATCAAAATCATCTTTCTCAAGAGCTTCCCTAAGATCTTGAATAAGCCAATAACACTTATAAAGCTGAGGATCTTGCTTAATTAGGTAGTTGACGATATCTTGCTCGGTAGTGATGTACTTAAAGTATTTAAACTTCTTGTGAGTACCATTATCTAATTCATCGTAGCTTGTAAGAAGGTTTTTCCAATAACATTTCAATTGTCTGTATAACTCTTTATTTTTGTCTTTAATACTATTCATAAATGATACTCTATACTTATTAAAAGCTCTATTAACTAACTGAACAATATGGAATCTATCAATGACTATCTTCGCATTAGGGAACAGTTCTCTAATGACACTTTTATAACCAGAGTTCATATCTATGACTACCGCTTTAACCTCACAACGTTGTTGATAAGAGTAGTATAGGAAGTAGTCTTTAATAATCTTATTAGTTCTTCCTTGAAGTATATTTTGTATTTTATGAGTTAATGCATCTGCATACACGAAGCTCATTTTACTTATACTATCAGAAGTAGAAGACACTTCGTCAAAACACATATAATAAGGTAAGGTTTTAGGTCTTTCTAGAGTTTTAGATAGATCACATTTAAAGCGATGTTTATTTAAATACAAGATAACTGGTTTATCAGAAATAGCGGGCATTTTAACCTTTACTTTTCTATAACCGTTATTAATTATCTTACAATCTTTACAATAAGGACAAGAGTTAGATGAAGCTTCTAATACACCGTAATAAACTAGATGTTTACAACCATTTATTTCAATTTCCTCTGTTTTATCTAAAATTTTTATATTTTCGTCAGTTATTTGTAGCGTTGTTTTAAGAGATTTGCTATAATTACACATATGAATGTAAATTTCCTTTCTTGATTTTTTGCTCATACTTAAATTATAAAGGAATTTTACATTCTTTTCTATTTTTTTATAAATTTAAATACGGCTGATATTTATTATCAACCGTATTTATTATAGAACCAAAAGAAGCCGTGTTAATGGCTTCTTTTCGTATATTATTATTAGCATAACCTATGCTAGCAAGTCTCTCCACCTCAAGATGAGCCGGCTCCTGCTGTACAACCGTAACAGTGCATACCGGTAACAATTCTACGTACACCTGTATGATTATCAACAAGCTGACTCACATGGTTAACTTCACCTGAGATTTTAAGTTTTTCAATGTAGTTGAAGTCACAATCATATAAAGATCCGTCAGGACCAACAGAAATCATGTTTCTACACATAAGCCCTGGTAATGTTGCAGGATTATATGCTTTATAAAGTTTATTCATATATCCTTTATATAAATCTTCTCTATGTAAAAATTCAGAGAATCTTCCAATAGGATTATTTGTTATTGCGAATAGGTTATTGAAAACGATTTCAAAATTGTCATATAGTTTTTTCTTATAAGTTTTTTCTAACGCTTCTTGTTTAGGAGGTAAAAAGGCTCCATTTGGATTATAGACTAGGTTTAAGATAAGGTCTTCTTCTTTCCCATAACCTAGTTCATTTAGTCTTCTTAGTACTTCTATTGACTTAGGAAAAACACCTTTTCCACGCTGCTTAGCTACGACCTTTTCGTTGTAGTAGGGTAGAGATGCCACTACTTGAACCTTTAAGTCGCGATATAATTCAGGTATATCTTTATAAGCTGGAATATCTAGGATAATAAGATTTGTTCTTACGATTACAGTTTTAGCATACTGAGAGATTTCTTTCAGAAACCATCTGAAGTTAGGATTCATCTCAGGAGCACCACCTGTAATATCCATCGTTTTATATTTACCAACCTTGAATGCTTCGATAATCTGTTCAAAAGTTTCTCGAACCATATTATTTTTTCTTGTAGGTCCACCATCAACGTGACAGTGGCTACATGTAATATTACATAAACTACCTACGTTGATTTGCATAACTTCAGGAAATTCTTCAGTTAATAAATATTGTTTTTCCTCAACTTGGTCAAAAAATTTAGGAATATTTAATTCTGTCATAATAATACTAGTTTGTTAATTTATCAGATAGTTCTTTACTTTGAAGACCGTGTACAAGAGTAATACCAGCTTTCATTGCAGCAGCAACGTGAATAGCTTCTGCGATTTGATCTTGGTCGCATCCTTCTTCTAAACAAGTACTAGTATAAGCATCAATACAATAAGGACAAGCTTCAGCATGAGCTACCGCAAGTGCAATAAGAGCTTTTTCACGAGTTGTTAGTTCACCTTCAGCCATAACATTACCATAGTAATTCATAAAGTTTTTCCAGTAATCAGGTGCGTCTTCTCCAAATTTCCCTTCACCAAATTCGATTAAATGTTTCTTTTTAAAATAATCTGCCATATTTATTCTCTCCTTTAAAAATTTATATATAATTTTATTATAAGTTAGTTTGCATAAATAATCAATGAAATTGTCTGATTTATGGGAGTGACTCAAAAATCGTGATTTCGGAGAAATCGATTTTGTCGAGTCACCCCC
>NZ_DBHIUF010000039.1:0-4000 GCF_057272915.1 Gemella sp. | reverse complement strand
ATAAATTTAAATACGGCTGATATTTATTATCAACCGTATTTATTATAGACCCATTTTATCAGGTCTTTTTTATAGTGTGCTAGTGAGATGTCTGTCTATTTTCATACTTGATAAATGGGGAACTGTGATTTTTGGATTTGTATGATTATTATAGTGTTAAGAAGATGAAGTGGATATTACAATATGCTTTAGAATAAATTATAAATGCTTTGATATGGATAAGTGAAAATTTTCAGAAAATAAAGGGGATATAAGAAATCACTTTAATAAAATGTGTAGTTATTTTAAAAAAATATGTACACACTATTTATATTTTTTGTTAAAATTGTTTTTCTTTATAATTAAATGAGCTGTGTTATATTTTTCGTTTTTTTTTTTTTTTTTTTGAAAACACCTCTATATAAAGGTTTGAGAGAGGTGTGTTGGTTTTATGCTGATAAACTGTATTAAATTAAAAGGAGTTATTTGTATTATTTAGAAAAATTATTTTTATTAAAATATTTCATCTTAAGAATATATCTGGTAGCTCCAAACGTTTTGTTTAAAAGTGTTTGTGTTACTTTTGATTATAGCTTATAGTGAAAATAAATAGAATTTAAAGAATTGGGCTTGTTTTTCTTTGGGAAAACAAAGCTTTTTTAGTAGACGTAATTACTAGTATCTGTTAGAATAGTTTTTGTAAATTATTAAAATATGTGAGCATGCATATAAAAGAATTTATAATCTGTAATTTTTCTTTAAACAAAATGTAAAAATATTAATAATATTTATTAGGAGGGATAATTTTGGTAGGAAAAAATAATCAATATTTAAAAAATAAGAAAGAAGGAACTAAGGTAGAGTCTTATTCTATCAAGAAATTCAAAGTAGGTACAGCATCGGTAGTGATTGGTGCGAGTATCTTCTTTGGTGCTGGAGCAGTGGCGCAGGCGAGTGAAGAAGTATCAAATAACACGACATCTGACAACACAACAAATCCTAATGCTTCAGAAGGCGTTGCAGCAACACCAGTAGCTACAGCACAACCAGTAGCAAAAGAAACTACTAAAGAAGATGTAGCTAATGCAGTAGCGGCAAAATTAGGTGGAGAAACTGCAAAAGAAGTTAAAGCTTTAGACAAAACTAAACTAGAAAACTACATCGCAGAAATCGAAGCAAAACTTGCTAATGGAACATACGACAGTAAAACAGAAGAATCTGTAGCAGTATTAAAAGCAGATCTAGAAGCTGCAAAAACTACATTAGCTAACGCAACAACACAAGATGAACTTACAAAAGCTTACAGCAAATTAGTAACTACAGCTAACACTAAATTAAAAGCAAAACCTGTAGAGAAAAAAGAAACTCCAGAAGTAGACACTACCAACGGACAACCAACTGTAGGTAAAAAAGCAGAAAACACTGAGAAAAAATCAGAATCTAATTCAATCGAAAACACAGGATCTCATGATTCACGTAATGGTAAAGCGTTAGATAAAGATAATGTGCTTAGAACAGAAGCAACTGATACAGAAAAACCAACGGCAGAGATTCCATTTTCAAATGGTAAAGATGTCTACGTTTATGGTGCAGAGTCTACAGGTTTTGATATTAAAATTAAAGATAATTCAGGATTTATTGCTAGTGCCACAGTTAAAAGAGGTGGGAATCAAGACTTTACTGCAGTAACAGGAGAACCAGGTAAGTTAAATGCTCAATATGGTTACACTGTCAATGAATTTACAACTAAAACAGAAGCTTCAGAATCTAATCCAGCAGTAATTCATTATACAGGTGTACCAGGAGGAGAACTGAACGCAGAACAGTTAGAAAAAGCCAAAACTACTGGGCTTACATTAGGTTGGCGTTTTGTAACTGCGACAGACGAAGCGGGTAATTTTATTGAAAATAAGGCGGCAGGAGCAGCTGTTAATACTGACCCAGGTTCATTTAATGTTATCGTTAAACCTCAAACGTATAAATATGATGTGGTAAATTTATCAAGTGATAATAAAATTTCAGTAGCTAATGCAACACAATTAACAGTGGAAGAATTAGCGAATATTAAAAATGGGCTTAAGGTTGAATACTCAAAGAACAATGATGATGCACAATTAGAAAGTAAAAAAGGAACTTTACTTGATAATGCTCTTAGTGTAGTTGACACTGTAGCCGATTCTGGAGAAAATATTGTTGTTACATATAAAGATGGATCTACAGATACAATTTCTAAAGGGAAGTTAATCAAGAGTGGACCAGCACCAGTGGTAACTGGAAATCCTAAAGCTAGAAATACAGTTTTATCAACAGATGAAGAATTATCAGGAACTGGTACAGCTGGAGCAACTGTAAAAGTTACTATAAAAAATCCAGAAGGAACACAAGTTATCTCAGAAAAAACAACACAAGTTGGAACTGATGGTACTTGGAAACTACCTTTAGATAAAGGACTTAACAGTAACGAAGCGTTACTTGGAGCAAGTACAGCGGCAAGAACATTCTATGCACCTAAAAATATAGTAGAAGTAATTCAAACTGCAAATGGAATTGATAGTGAAAAGACAGATGTAGTTGTATCTATCGGACCTTCAGAAATTAAGCCATCAGCAGCTGCAAAAGACGGTAAGAGCGTTGTAGCAGGAGCAAAAGAAGTAACTATTACTGTACCTCATGATGCTGGATTCACATACTTCTTCTATACGAATAAAGATAATAACAAAGAAACACAGCTTGATATTAAACGTGAAGATGATGGAAGTTTAGTGATGGCAGGTGGAAATGCAAGTAAAGCAACAATTAAAGAGACTGTAAAAGGACCTTTCTATGATACAGTTACTTTAACATTAACAGAACCTGTTAAAGAAGGGGTGAACTTAAAAGTTATTCCTCATAATGGTGGAGCAACAAAAGGGACTTACTTAGGTAAAACGCAGTATCCTGTTACTAACGAAGCACCAGTAGTGTCTCCTGTTGTAGAGAATCAAAATGAAAAAGAAATCACTACAGACGATCGTATTACTAAAGATGAGTTATTAGCTCTTGTAAAAGCAACGGATCATGAAGATGATCAGAATGCAACTCTTGGAGAAAAAGGGCGAGCAAGAATCGTTTCAATCAATGGCGATACTAATGTTACAACAGTCGATACATCAGAAGCTGGAGAATATAATATTGTTTATAAAGTTTCAGACAGTCAAGGTAAAGAATCTGCTGATTACACATATAAATTAATCGTTCGTAAAAATGAAGCGCCAACAGTAACAATTCCTTACTCTACAACTGCAAATGGTAAAAAAGATGTCTATATTTATGCTAATGAAGATATCGATATCGATATTAAATATACAGATGATTTAGGTAAGATTAAATCAGCAACAGTTAACAGAGGTGGAAATCAAACTTTAAGTCCTACTGCAGCTAATCCAAATGTTTTAGATAACGAATATGATATGACTTTAACGCCAATTACTGCAGAAACAACGGCAACAGCTGAAAATCCTGCAATTGTGAAAATTAGCGGTAAAGTAACTAAAGATACACCAGGACTTAAAGCCGAGAGATTCCCTAAAGGGGATAATGATGAATATCGTCTAGTAACTCGTTATGCGACTGCAGTGGATACAGATGGGAAAGAAATCCGTAATGTTGCTCAAGGTGGTTCATACGCAACTGACCCAGGGGCATTTAGTATCGTATTAAAATCTCAAACGAAGAAATATGATCTTAGAGAATTAGCTGATGCTGATAAGACAGTGGTAACAGATATCGCTAATATTCCACCGGCTGAATTAGATAAGATTAAGGAAAATATTCCTTTAGAATACTCTAAGAAAAATGAAGATAAGAATTTAGAAGCTAAAAAAGGAACAGCAGTAGAAAAAGCTGATGTTGCAAAAGTAGTGGATACTGTTGTTCAAAAAGGAGAAAACTTAGAAGTAACTTATAAAGATGGGTCTAAAGATACAATTCCTGTAGAGAAAGTTGTGAAATTAGATAAACAACCAGCAATCGATGCAGTTAC
>NZ_DBHIUF010000038.1:0-4229 GCF_057272915.1 Gemella sp. | reverse complement strand
GTTAACTTTATTTAAAACATCAGATTGTGTTTACACAAAAATCTTGACACTGCCTCAAAACAAAATCATGGATATAGATATGCACAATATAGAGGGAAAACCAAAGTACAGTCGTACGCTTGGTTGTCTTGTTGCGTTCAAAATATGAAAACAATAGCACTAAGAGAGGTATAATCCTCCCTTAATACTACTGATACTCGGCCATATGGCTTATTTTTTTTGAAAAACGACCAAAACATCAATATGTCGATTGATATTTTGGTCATTTTGTCAACAATCTGTTAAATTTAATATATATATTAAATTTTTATTCCATACTCTAATTTCACAACAATACTTGCCTAAAAAAACTTTTTCATAATCTCTATAGTACGTGTTTTTAAAAATTATCATATCTCATTATACAATATTACATCCTATTCTACAAAATACTAAAATTTCCAATTAAACGCACTCTAGTTTAAACATATTTATAATTATTTAAAAAATGTCACACATTCAGCGGTTCACTGTTACTGTATCACTACTCCTCTACGACAGCTATCGCATAAAGCATTCATAATTAATGGCTTCGGTCTGTGCCCTTGTCATTAAAACGACTGCTTCAACATGTTCTGTTAGTTTCCTTATATACTATAGGACGAAATGCTTGCCTAAAATAATTAGAATAATACTATAGAACTAAACTGATGCTTAAACATCATCATGTTATTGTAAATTAGAAGGATAATTTTAGGAAAAACTATCCTTCTAATTTATCCTTGCACTGATATGGTACATATCCAACTCTTCCTCACCAATAATTAATTTCATGTTAAGTCTAGTAGGATTTTCATCATGATCCAAAGTTCCTACAAACTTGACTTCAATAGTGGGTTTAAATTGTCCCTTATCAATTGAACCTTCAATAGTTTGAGTACGCTGTATACAATCCTTAGTTCTGCCTATAGGAATTGCTCCCCAACATTGTACTGGTGCTGCTCGTTCTATAATCATTCTAGGTATATATTCTGGAGCAAATTGATCCTTAGCTATACATAAGCCACCATTGACTTTAAAAGACCGATACAAATTTTCAAATACTTTACTTCTACTATCTTTCAACTTACATCTAAAACCAATTAATTTCTCCACAGCACTAGCAATTTCATCAATATTCTCATTTATATACTCCAGTACCTCTTGATTTTCGGGTATATTTTGTCTAGTCTCATAAATTCTTTGCCAATTATTATTATTTCCTTTATAATTTATGCAATTGAGTTTTGCCACCTCATTAAAATTCAAATCCCTGACTTTATTTTTTGTATGTGCTGCATATAATCTTACTCCTTTATTCTGTGTCAAGTTATTAATTCCTCCAATAATTTGAACAGATGAACCACAACTTGGGCATAATGCATATTTTTTTCCAGCTTGAAAATAAGGAAAGCTTTTGTTTGTTTTATCTTCAAATTTTTCAATATCAAATGGAATACCTGTATTTAACTTTACATGTTTCATAATTTCTCCTCAATTATTATATTCTTACTGGTGAAATTGTTTTAGTCTATGACTATAAAAAGAAATAATACTCTAAATTATACTATTGGACTTAACTAACTTAGATTGAAATACAATGTTTCTAGCTTTTGTCTGTACAACTCTCCCAAGTGGTTTAAATCTTTTTCACGGTTTTCTACTTCAAATACCTTATATTGCATTTTCTCCTCAGGTATTAACTCAGTTAAGATAGAATTATAAATAGAATATTTATCATCAATATCAATGCTTACAGTATTAACTAATGAGAACTCAACACTATTATTTATCACATTTTCTAACACTACAATAATTGATTTCAATAGTAAACAACTACAAACGCCCTTTCCTCTATACTCAGATATAACACCGATACTTTTATATCTAAAATTATAATCCGCAGTTTTATTGACGCTATCTCCAACTCCTATATTACGAAAATAAAAACTTTCCGATAGAAGCTCACCTTTAAATATCAACTCCAGCTCTAGAGTACCCTGTACTTCTAGAAGTGATTCAAATATCTGATTCTCCCAATTTCCATAGTATGTTTTAAAACATAATCCCATTTCTTGTGCTAAAATATCATTAAACTTTGGATCGTAGTTCATAGGATTAGAATCATTTCCATTTTGATACACTGAAAAATTAAAAATAGTATCATCACCTATATCTAATGGTTTCATATTTGAAGAATTTCCATTTAAAAATCTCTTTATTCTATCTAACAAGTTACTAATCCATGACATGTTGCTAACCTCCTAACAAAACAGCAATCCTTTTTCCTATTATACCACTTTCAAGACTATTAAACACTATTAAACACTAAAGAGGAGCAACCCTCATCAGGTTGCTGCTCCTACAATGTTACTTCGGTCTCTTCAAGGAATACAATTGTAATTGAACTATCAATAGTTAATTTGATGTGATCGAGTACTTGACACATCACCTCACCATTAAATTCTAAATTTTCTTGGGACATCAAATGTTTAAGTCTATCACCGTACATCTGTTCAAGAAGATTTCCTTCTTTTTGGAGTCTTTTCCATCTCTCAAACAAAAGATTCTTGTTATCCTTTAATTCTTCAATCGCTCTAAGGAATATAGTTTCAAGCATTTCTTCATCGATATGGTTGTTCTGACAACCAATCTGGCCTTTAATCCTATATCGATTATTACACTCCCAAACCTTGCGTTTGCCTCAACTTTTCGTCCAGTTTTTTCGACCAAAGGCTGAACCATATTCGGCGCAAAATACTTTTGTTGTAAAGGGATTGTTTTCTTTCTGCATGATATAAAATTGGAGCTTATGTTGATCTCTAAGTTTCTTTCTTTTTGCTATTTCTAACTGAACAATCTCCCACTTCTCTCTATCTAAGATTGATTCATGATTTTGCTCGATATAGTATTGATTAACTTGTCTATCATTATCAATTCGTTTCTTCTTCAGGAAATCAACGGTATAGGTTTTCTGAAGAAAAGTATCACCCTTGTATTTTCATTTTAAAGCATTTCCCATATAGCACTTGGGCACCACCTTGCTTTACCTGTGCAACCTAGTATTTCCTGTTCTCTTAGCTCTTTTGAAATTAATTACGGGCTGTAACCTTCTAGTAATCTATCAGACATATGCGTTAAGTCCTTAGCTTGTACATGTTTTATAATGCGATTTGCTTTTTTATATTTGTCCTAAAACATAAACTTCATAATATTTACTCCTTGCTTAAAATTTACAATACCAGTATATAAACTAATAAAAGGATGACTATATAGTCAACCTAAAAATTTTTATAATTGTATCAAGTTTCACCCAAAAATACTGTATTAATCTAACCTTCTCACATTAAAAACATCAAAAGTTCAGTCTGCGAAAGCATTACATCCTTTATATCAGGACTAATACTCTCACTTATTAACACATTTAAAAAAGCATCAGTCAAAATATAATCACAATCTATATAACACTACAAAAGAGTATTCCACTATTTGCAATACTCTTTTGTAGTGTCTCGCTAGCTTTGCATAAATGCTACCGAAGCTCCTCACCGCTGCGACGAGACACATTAGAAATTTTGAACCCTGCGAAATTATTGTTATCATAATCTTGCCCTCCATTACATTCAATACATTGAATAAGCAATCACTTACTAAGTCTATAAGTATTTCTACAGTCACTTGTGTGACCAATAAAAATAAGGTTGAGGAGTCTGATACATCGGTTAGCAGCAAATGATGAGGAGGGGAGTCGAACCCCTATTCCCGATAACAGAAGTTTCAATATTTCAATTTCATTCTATCATAAAATTTTCAAATAAACAATCATAATTTTACTCTTAATGTTCTAAAAATTAAAACTCAAGCTTTGTTAAGAAATTCATCACAACAATTACAAATTTCCCCAAGACCAAATCTTGCCTAAGTTTCATATATAAGAGGTGATGCATTAATTCCCATAAAGCCATGCTCATAGGTAATAAATGTACCCCCTACGTGTAACTGGAAATATAAACACCTATCGGACCAAAACACTCAACTTCTGCTATCAGTCTTATACTTCCTTATATATCAAAAAAAGCCTTACAATCAAGGCTTTTCATTATCCCTTTCGTTCCGAGGTTTTTACGCTTTGACCAGCAAAGCTACACACTCAACATGTGCTGAGAGCTTTCTTCTATACTAATAGACGAAAGGGTGTGAAAATGATTTTT
>NZ_DBHIUF010000037.1:0-5895 GCF_057272915.1 Gemella sp. | reverse complement strand
TATATAATTTAATCGGACTGATTTTTTCCATCAGTCCGATTTTTTGATGAGCCAATAAATATCAGCCGTATTTATTATAGACCCAGAACCTTTGTGAGGGTGACTCGACAAAACTGATTTCTCAGAAATCACGATTTTTGAGTCACTCCATTTTTTCTTAATATTTAATAAAAGTTTTAAAAAAATATATATACAAATAAGGATGTATGTTAGAATAATATGTAATAGTAATTATATCGACGTAGGAAGGATAAGGCAGTGTCAAGATTTTTGTGTAAACATAATCTGAGGTTTTAAATAAAGTTAACTATTTAAATTTTATTAGTTTTATGGCTTTTATTCCTTAGAGTTTAATAAGATTTTTCGAGAGATTTTGTCAAGAATTCAAAGAAGGCTTGCCCTTGTTCTTGACAAAATCATAGAAAAATCTAAACTCTAGAAGGGAATAAAAGCTAGTTTATATATATTTCTTCTATTATATTCTCTAATTCTTCTTTCGCCATACTAAAACCATAGTGTGATATACCTACATATTTTACGTTATATTCACATGCTGATACACAAACATATCTGTTTAGAGATTGTTCATTAGGGAATTGTTCTTTTTTCTTTATTCCTTTTTTTAAATGTTTATTATAATTTTCTATTATATTTGTTGTATAAATACTTCTTCTTATTGATTTAGATATGCAACATAATGAGCTTATGGAAAAAGCAAATGTAAGTAGGAGTACATTTTATAAATTAAAGAATGGTGAGAATGTAACTACCGATATTTTGCTCAGAATTTGTGATGCATTGGATTGCGACATATCAGAAATTATGGAGTGTATTAAAAATGATTGAAATAATAAATGGAGAATGCATAGAAGAATTGAGGAAGTTAGACTCATCTACGGTTGATTTAATTATTACAGATCCTCCATATAATATTGCGAATTTCATGAACGGGAGAGATACAAATCTACAAAAAATGCGTTCTAATTTTTTTGGTGCTGCTGGTTGGGATGATTTAGATTTTAATGATTGGAAAGACCATATGAGATTGTTTTTAAAGAATCAAGTAGGATACTTAAGAATGGTGCTTCCATGATAGTTTTTATGTCAATATTAAGGGTTGAAACTCTTGTTGAAATAGCAAATAAATTTGGTTTTTATTATAAAACCACTGGAATTTGGCACAAAACAAATCCAATGCCTAGAAATATGAATTTACATTTTGTTAATTCAAATGAGTGCTGGATATATTTTACTTATAAAACAAAAACAGGAACATTCAATAATAAAGGTAAATTGGTTCTAGACTATATTGAAACATCTGTCACGACTGCTAGGGAAAAGAAATTAGGTAAACATCCAACACAAAAGCCAATTATATTATTCGAACATTTTATAAGATTGCTTTCAAATGAGGGCGATTTAGTAGTAGATCCATTTCTAGGAAGCGGTTCTTCTGCAATTGCAAGCTATAGATTAAATAGAAATTTTATTGGTGTTGAATTAGAAGAAAAATATGCTAAATTAGCGAATATGAGGGTAGAAGATGAGAAGACAAGTTATTGATTTGTTTTCTGGAGTTGGTGGACTATATAAAGGATTTTTTGACTCAGGATTTGAAATTGTTTTAGCAAATGAAGTTGACTATTCTATAGCTAATTCTTATAAAAAAAATCATCCTAAAGTGAAAATGATTAATGAAGATATTTCAAAATTAGATATTGATGATGTTTTTAATTAGTATAAAAATATAGATGTAATTGTTGGGGGACCACCTTGTCAAGGATTTTCTCAAAAAGGGAAAAGAAAAATAATGGATGATCCACGTAATTATTTATTTAAATATTTTTTTGAGGTAGATAGTGTTGTTAGACCGAAGTATTTTGTGCTAGAAAATGTACCCAACATATTAACTGCAAATAACGGACATTTTAAAGACGAAATTTATAGCTTATGTTCCAGTAATGGTTACACGTTATGATGATACCCTAGTAAGGAAGATTATCCAGAATGTTAGTGTTTATGATGACCACTTTGTAATATGCTTTAAATCTGGAATTGAAATGGAAGTATGATTTAATACTAATATAAACCGTCAATTAAGAGTTAGGTTCTCTTGATTGGCGGTTTTTGCATTGACTTTTACATGATTTATACATGTGATATTATCAAAAATGTTGTTTATAAGGTTATTGATAAGGAGTTGACCACATGAGTGATGTAATAAGCTGTTAGATGAAGCTATTAAAGAAACCGAAAACTTGTACGAAGGAGAAGTCTTTATTTTTAAGGAATTGTTTAAAGGATATGTATGGAACAGGATACCGAGAAAGGACTGTACTAATGGCGTAGTAGATGTTTTTGAGATATTTTAAATAATATAAAAACACTTGAATAAATGCTCATATAACTATTGACACAAGAGAAAAATAATAATATAATAAATATACAACGTATGAATGCTTATTCAAGTAATCAGATAAAATGATTTAAAAAGAGGTGATAATATGACTAAAAAATTTAATTCAATTGAAAGATGTGACTGCAATGTAATTCATGAGGATATTGTAAATCAAGTTAGAGATAAAATGCCTCAAGAAGAAAGCCTTTATGATCTAGCAGAATTATTTAAAGTATTTGGAGATTCAACACGAATCAGGATATTATGGGCTTTACATGAAGCTGAAATGTGTGTTTGTGATATCGCTGTATTACTTAACATGACACAATCAGCAATTTCCCATCAGCTGAGAGTCTTAAAACAAGCTAATTTAGTGAAAAACAGAAAAGAAGGCAAAGTAGTATATTATTCATTAGTTGATGATCATGTAAGAGAAATATTTGACCAAGGTCTAATTCATATCAACGAGAAGTAGTAATGCGGTAGAATAGAATATTTTTTGAAGATATTTGGGCATATATTTAAGTCTTCATTTCAAATGAGCAATGCTTCAAGAAAATTTGAAAAAGACTTGTAGTATTCAAAATAAAATTACAAATAATATTTAGGAGGATTTAATAATGAAAAAGAAATTTATACTTGAAGATTTAGATTGTGCAAATTGCGCGGCAAAAATGGAAAAGGCTATTAATGAGCTTGATGGAGTGAAAGAAGCTACTGTTAACTTTATGACCACAAAACTCGTTATTGATGGTGAGGATGAAAAAATGCCAACAATAATAGCAGAGGCCGAAAAAATAGTTAAAAAAATCGAACCCTATACAACTATGAAAAAGGCTTAAAGGAGGCTATTTAGTATGACAAAACGACTATGGCGAATAATTATTGGTACAGCCGTGTTAGCTACAGCAGTATTGCTTAGTTTAAATAACGAATGGTTACAGATTGCTCTCTTTATAATAAGTTACATTATTGTAGGCGGAGATGTTGTAAAAAGAGCTGTAAAAAATATTTTTAAAGGTCAAGTTTTCGATGAAAATTTTTTAATGAGTATTGCAACAATTGGTGCATTTTTTATTGGTGAGTATCCTGAAGGTGTTGCAGTTATGCTGTTTTATCAAGTTGGAGAACTGTTTCAAAGCTATGCAGTTGGCAAGTCGAGAAAGTCAATTGCAAGCCTTATGGATATTCGACCAGATTATGCAAATGTTAAAAAAGGTGATGAACTTGTCAAAGTTGACCCAGATGAAGTACAAATTGGAGATATTATTGTAATTAAAGCAGGAGAAAAAATTCCTCTTGATGGCAAGGTAATTGAGGGAAGTTCAATGATTGATACATCGGCACTAACAGGCGAATCTGTTCCTCGTGAAGTAGAAGTTGGAAGTGATATCCTAAGTGGGTGCATCAACATTAATGGGGTTATTACAGCAGAGGTTACCAAGGAATTTGGAGAATCTACTGTAAGTAAAATTCTTGATTTAGTTGAAAATGCAAGTAGTAAAAAATCCAATTCAGAACAATTTATTACGAAGTTTGCGAGATATTATACACCGGTTGTGGTTATAATTGCAGTTTTTCTAGCTATTATCCCACCTCTTGTTATAGACGGGGCGACTTTTAGTGATTGGATATATAGAGCACTAGCATTCCTTGTGGTATCCTGTCCGTGTGCTTTAGTTATTTCAATTCCTTTGAGTTTCTTCGGTGGAATAGGTGGAGCCTCAAAAAAAGGTGTTTTAGTCAAGGGTAGTAATTATTTAGAGGCATTAGCAGAAACTGAAATTGTTGTTTTTGATAAAACTGGAACACTAACGAAAGGTGTATTTAATGTACAGGAAATTCATCCAGAAGGAGTTTCCAAAGAAGAGCTACTAGAATTAACTGCACATGCGGAAAGCTATTCCAATCATCCGATTTCACTTTCACTGAAACGTGCATATAGCAAAGAAATAGACAATGGACGTATTTCAGATGTAGAAGAGATATCAGGTCATGGTGTTATTGCAACAATAGATGGCAAAAAGGTTATGGTAGGAAATATCAAACTTATGAAAATGATGGATATCCCTTATTTCAAGGGAGAGCTGATTGGTACTATTGTACATGTTGCTGTTAATAACAAATATATAGGTTACATTGTAATTGCCGATGAGGTAAAGGAAGATTCAGCACAAGCAATCAAGGAACTTAAGGCAGCTAATATTAAACAAACAGTTATGTTGACAGGTGATAATAAAAGTATTGGTTCAAAAGTTGCTAAAGAGCTTGGTCTTGATAAGGTTTATGCAGAACTGTTGCCAGCAGACAAAGTTGAAAAACTAGAAGAATTATTTTCGCAAAAATCTAAAAAAGGTAAACTTGCCTTTGTTGGTGACGGAATCAATGATGCACCTGTATTAGCTCGTGCAGACATTGGAATAGCAATGGGTGGTTTAGGTTCTGATGCGGCCATTGAAGCTGCTGATGTTGTAATTATGACTGATGAGCCATCGAAAATTGCTACTACAATGAAGATTTCTAAAAAGACACTAAAAATTGCACATCAAAACATAGTATTTGCAATTGGAATAAAAATAATTGTTCTTATTTTGAGTGCTTTTGGAATAACTACTATGTGGGCAGCTATATTTGCAGATGTAGGTGTAACTATCATCGCAGTATTAAATGCTTTTAGAGCTTTGAATGTAAAGAATCTATAAACTATTTTTCCTATTCACCCCTTGAATGATACCGATAATTGACTATACAATCAAGGGGTATTTTTTAATTTAAAAACTATAAATAAAAATTGGTTAGGATTTACCTTGAATTAAATGGTTTTAAAGATATGGAGGTTATGTAATTGAAAGTTATTGATGAATGTTGCTGTGAATGTATCACACAAAATTTAAATAGAACAAAGGAGAGTTGCCCTGTCTGTAATAATGAAGGAGTAACAGTTAGTAGGATAACCGTTGAACACTTGGTGACAGATGATTATCGTAATGCCGTTGATGGAGATCAATATAAGATATGCATGAATGAGGACTGCGACGTTATTTACTATAACTTAGATAAAGAAATAAAATTCTTAAAAGACCAAGTTAGGGTTCCTATCTGGTTTAAGAAAGATGCAGATCCTAAGTATGCTTGTTATTGCAGCAAAGTCACAGAAGATCAGGTAATTGAAGCAGTTGTAAAGCATGGTGCGAAAACCGTTAAAGAAGTAAACGCCATAACTGGAGCAATGAAAAATTCGCTTTGTAAGGAAAACAATCCTTTGGGGGTATGTTGTCATAAGATTATTCAGGAAGCCATTGATAAGGGATTAACCGTGAAATGATTTGAGTTGATATGTTCTCACGAACAGACAAAACCGTTGATATCTTCCCACAAACGAGAGCCAATGTTGGATATGTTTCCGACTACGAGTGTGGATATGTTCCCCTTAACCATAGGGATTGAGAGGAGTAACACCGACAGGAAAAAATAGAATACCTAAAATGTCATTTTTG
>NZ_DBHIUF010000036.1:0-8454 GCF_057272915.1 Gemella sp. | reverse complement strand
CACAGGTTCTCTTTTATTTTTTATTTTTTGTCACATATGTATTATAACCTAACATGTTTATATTCTATGGAACGCTATCATACGAACCTAAATGTTGTGTTAACTGTGGTTGTAAAAAAAAGGAAATAATATAGTTAAAAATGGATTTGGAGATCCATTAAAAATATCTTTATTAAAGATGTCAGAATGCCCTACATACCTTAGATTAAAGAAACAACGCTTTAAATGTAGAGAATGCAATTCTAAGTTTTGTGCTGAAACATCATTTGTACAAAAGCACTGTAGTATATCTAAAAATCTTATATTTCACATAATGAAGAATCTATCTAAAACACTATCATTTAAAGATATAGCTGAATTAAGTAATGTATCAGTATCTACAGTAGTAAGAGTAATGAAATCATGTAGAGAAGCAGTAGAAGTTAAGACTCATTCAAACTTACCAGAGCACCTATGTTTTGATGAAATAAAATCAACTAAAGATAGTAAAAATGGTATGAGCTTCGTATTCTTAGATGCTAAAACACACGATTTTATAGATATAGTAGATGGCAGAACACAACACATATTAAAACAATACTTTATGAGATACCCAAGAAAAGTAAGAAAGAAAGTAAAAACAATCTGTATAGATATTTACCCTCCTTATATGAGTATGATTAGAGAGATGTTCCCTAACGCTGAGATAATAATAGATAGATTTCATATAGTTCAAAATATTAATAGAGAATTAAACAAAGCTAGAGTGAAACTAATGAATCAATATAAGAATAAAAAAGGCTCTACTTACACTATTTTGAAGAATTTCTGGAAGGTAATATTAGAAGATAGAGATAAAGTAAATTCAACAAAAACATTCTATTCTAGAAGCTTCAAACGCTATGTAACTAGAAAAGAAGTATTAGATTATATATTAGCTATAGATAATGAATTTACAGATAGCTATGAGAGAGTACATGAGATAAGAGAAGCTATTAAAACTAAAGATTCTGTAGAATTAGAGAAGTATATAGATATGGATACTAGAGGATTATCTAAAGGTGTAGCTAAGTCTGTAAAGACGATGGTTAAACATAAAGAATATATGCTTAACGCTGTTAAATATGAGTATTCTAACGGTCCATTAGAAGGATTTAATAATAAAATAAAACTACTAAAGAGAGTATCTTATGGATACTCTAGCTTTAGTAATTTCAGATTGCGCATTTTAATTATGTCTAGATTATTTGTTTCTGAATATAAAAATAATATAAAACTTAAAGAAAATGAGAAAAAATCTAAGCAGCAAAATGCTGCCTAGATTTCTAGAGTGAATTTTTCCCGTGCCCCGAACTTGACAAAGAGCCAAATTTATCTGAATTTTGGAGGACTATTGTTTTTTTTATGATAGGAGATATGTAAATAAAACTCTATACATTACTTATTCTTTCCAAATAATCTTTGGAAAAAGCCTATTTTCTCCTCTGCATCTTGGATTTTTTCTTCTTCAACAATATTTTCTTGGTTATAATCTGATTTTAGTGGAACATTTATCCACTCATGGAAAGAATCTTGGAAAATTTCAACAAATAAATCTGCATTTGTCTTACTTGAACTCAAAACCTTATTCTCTAATGCTTCCGAATAAACTTTTGATGGTTTAGTATTATCCACTCCATACCTAGAACTTTGGAAATTATGATCAAGTTCGCTCATCTTAATCATATAAATATTTCTCTCCTCTTGCTCCCCTTTAACTTCTTTAAACAATTCTGGAGAACCTATATACAATTTTCGCCACATCAACATATTATTTTTCGTAGCGTCGTCTACACGTGAAAGCGGGAAAAAGTCAGGTAATTCAATTCCTGCAATTTCAAAATATTCTTTAAATATTTCACGAGTATAGTATAAGAAATCTAATTTATTTCCACTATAATGTTTCCAATTCAAATCATCTTGCATAAGTTTTTTAGAAAATCTCAAAACAAAATCTCTAAACAATCCTGAATTAATCTTCTCGTAAACTTCTATATATCTATCTGTTGTTTCTGCTCGTCTTTGCGAATCAAATTTACGATCATTTAATAAATAATATATTCTTCTACTAAGGGCCTCTGATTTAGAACCAATTGCTTCTGCATTAGTCGTACAAATAAATGCAGGAGTTAAATGTATTTGATTTTCCTCTTGGTTAGAAATATCTTTAATCAAATCTTCACCTTTTCCATTAAAGAAATCACTTGGAAGCTCATCAACAAGTAAAGGCGCAACATTGTCCTCATTAAGCATCCAATAACGAATCTGTTGACGTGTTGCAGAATCTTTTCTCGTGTCATTATCTACCAATTCATTATACGTTGGTATTTTATTATCCGTCGTCAATCCTAACATCTTATTTAAAATATTAAGCAAATTAGACTTACCAGAGCCCCCTGTTCCACCGACAATAGCAAATAAAGGTATATCCAAAGCTTCATTTCCTAATGTAAATTTTTCTCTAATCTCACCTATAAATGGTGATGTAAATGTATATAATATTGTCTCCATTACACGTTTCCCATATTCAGGAGTATAATTAGGGACAAAATCTTCGTAATTTTTTAATAATTTACAAATAATCCCAATATTTTCCTTAATTTCTGCATCAGTTAACCTCTCACCTATTGGATAATAAGAAAAACGTTCTTCTAAAGCTTTCGTCTCTGGATTTATCGTACTTTCTATTTTTATCCCCTGTGATAACCCACTATTATTCTCTGTTCTAAGTGCAGGTTTATTTATAATAAGTTCCCTTGGGGCAGTTTCCGATTTTACTTTTTTAGCCTGAATTTGAAGTTGTAAATATTTTTTAATATTCGTACGCATCTTAGCCTTATCTAAAAGTTTCGTATCACTATTAGCAGTATTTCCGGTTCTTCTATTAACCACACTATTAGTGATTCTCAAAGCAAATTCTAGCTCATTAGCTTTTTGTTGAAATTCCTCTGCACGGATTTGTTCGAATTCTTTTTCCTCTTTCAAATCTTCTATTAACTCTTGTTTTATCTCACCAATCGTAACTTTTTTCTGAACTTCATCATAAAAATCACTAATAGTATTCACTTTCAACTCAGAAGTTTCCTCTGGTGTGAAATTAATATTTAAATCAGGATTTTTGTCTTTTTTCTTAGTTATTTTATCTAAAACAGACTTCGTGAATAAGTTTTGAGTAGCAGGAATTATTGTATTTTCATAATATTCATTATATATTTCAAAAATAACATCGTTATCTCTAATTTCTACTATTTCCAATTGATTAGTATTATTTGAAAATGCTTGTGTAGATAAATTTGCAGAACCTATAATAACCCTTGTTTCTTTTGTCTGAGTATTTTCTAATAGATATACCTTACTATGAATGGTTTTATCTATTGGTATTCTTATATTAAACTTATTTTTAGTAACTTTTTCTTGAAGTTCTGAATTTAATTCTTCTATAAGTCTCATAGGCGTGCCATCATTTAATATTTTTGTACTATTTATCAATTGATGAATAGCTTTCTTCCTTGAACCTAGTGCTCTTTCTTGAACTTAACTATCTTGAATACCTACTGTTATTGTTGTCTCTTCAAAGTTTTCCAAGTACTTATTGTAAAAGTTCGAATCAATTGAAAAAGTTACAGCTTTTAACACATTGTATTTACTAGAATCAAATATTTCACTTATCTCTAAGCTTTTCTTCTCACTATTTAATACAGTTAATAACGTCGTCATTCCTTTACCATATTCCTTTTTAATATTCTATCACTCTATATTTTCTTTTCTACGCAGTCTTCACTTCAGCGACGTAGTATTTAGATTTACTATGCCCACCTGTATAATTTTTATTATTTAATTTCAATGTTATTGTTGAAATTTTTGTTTTTGTCATAGCATCTAGTACGTCAATCTCTATACTATCTCCTTCTGTTTTCCAGTTTTCTTTTTTATCTAATTCTTGTGGATAGTTATGACCTCTTTCTACAGATACGAATACAAGTGTATTGTCTTCTTTGTAGTAGTGTATCTCGCTATCTTTAGGGAATGTAGTCGCTCCTGAAGATTTTCCGTCAAGTTCTCTAAAAGCTGGACTTTGAAGTAAGTTTAGTGCTTCTTCTTTAGAATATGTTTTATTAGAAAATTCATTAACTACATCTACAAAATCTTGTACTGAAACTTTCGCTAATGGAACTCCCTCTACAAAATCTTGTACTGAAACTTTCGCTAATGGAACTCCCTCTGGTGACTCAAATTTTGTAGATCTATCTTGAGTAATCCACGCTAATAAGTTTGTTTGCTCATTTAATCTTGATAAATCATTTCCTGAAATAGCAACTAAGTGAGCTAATTTTTCTGCAGCAGCTAAATCATGTTTAACTTCTGTTTTTTCTTTTGAAGCTGTTTCTTTATTCTCTGTTTTTTCTTTTTGCTCTGTATTTTTCTTATCCGAAGTTTTTGAACTATCTTTTCCTGCACAACCAGTTATAACTAGTGTTCCTGCTGCAAGTAACATTAATAACTTTTTATTCATATATCTATCTCCTTTTATTTGCTTACCTATATTATATCATAATTTGATGACAAAAAAGTAGTCTTTGAAACTTATAAGTTTCAAAGACTACTATATTTATTATCTTAAACCTTTATCGTATGGAATACCAAGTGCTTCTGGAGTAGCAGTTTTCTTAGAAAATACGATAAGTGCAATTATTGTAGCTACGAATGGGAACATGTTCCAGAATGATACCGGAATTGGTAGGTCTGGTGCTAAGATAGAAACTTTCTCAGCGAATACTTTAGTTCCTCCGAAGAATAACGAAGCTAATGTAATTGTAATTGGGTTATACTTACCGAAGATTAAAGCTGCTAATGCTAAGTATCCGAATCCATATACTGTGATTGCTGCGTTGAATCCTTGAGAGAATGTAGTTGCAATGATAGCTCCAGCTAATCCTGCTAAACATCCTGAGATAAATACCCCAATGTAACGGTATTTAAATACATTTAATCCTAGTGAATCACTAGCCTGTGGATTTTCCCCAACAGAACGCAAACGTAATCCGAACGGACGTTTATAAATTACATAATATGTTACAATTACTAAAATTACAGCTATAAATACTGTTGGATAAATAGTAAATTTACCAAATACTGTATATCTTGGGAAACCACTTGCTAATAATAATTCATATGTACCATTGAAGTGGTTAACTAAGAATAATGCTATAGCTGGTGTAATTAAGTTAATCGCCGTACCTGAGATAACTTGGTCAGCTTTTAAGTTAATACTGATATATGCGTGGATTAATGACATTAAACCACCAGCAAGTGTCGCAACAACTAAACAAATTACTAACTGGAATAATGTTGGAGATCCATCGAATACTGATAATGCTAACAGTGATGCAACGAATGAACCAAAGATTACGAAACCGTCAAGGGCAATGTTAACAACCCCACTTTTTTCTGAATAGAAACCACCGATGGCAGCTATAAGAATTGGCGCAGTATATTGTAACATTGAGTCTAATAGTGATAATACTGTATCCATCTATTTGTCTCCTTTCTGTTTCTTACTACTAAATAATTTATCAAGCAACTTGTTATCAAAGATAGCTTTAGCTGCAACGAATAATACGATTAATCCGATTAAAATATTCGCGATATCTTTTGGAATACCAATGAATGATAATTGTGGAGTTAATACTCCTAGGAATCCGAATAATAATGCTCCTAATAATGATCCTAAAGCAGTATTAGCACCGATTAAAGCAACCGCGATTCCCATGTATCCAAATCCTTGGAATGTTGAACCTGCAACTACTTGCCCTACAGGTCCCATGTTGTAAAGAGCACCACCTAGACCAGCGAAAGCTCCTGAAATAGCCATAGAAAGAATAGTATTTCTATTAACTTTCATCCCTACGAATTTTGATGCATTCGGGTTAAAACCTACAGAACGTAATTCATATCCGAACACTGTTTTTTCCATAACAATATAGAAAATGATAACACTAAAGATAGCTAAGAATAAATCTGTTCCTAAACGATAGTTGTTGAAAATACCTTCAACTAAACTATTTTGTAAATACCCAGTTCCATCCGCTGAAACAATTGGTTTAGAAATAATATCATTAGTTCCTTTAATATATTTAGGCACTGCAAATTGTACAAAATATAAAGCTGTGTAGTTTAACATAATTGTTACAACTACTTCACTGATATTGAATCTAGCTTTCAAGTAACCTGCAATAGCTGCCCAAAGACCACCTACTACAATCCCAACTAAAATACTAGTAATTAATACTAAATAGAAGTTCATACCTTCCATTTTAATCGCAACAAGTCCAGCGAAAAGTCCACCCATAATGAATTGACCTTCTGCACCGATGTTGAATAAACCTGTTCTAAATGCAAATGCAACAGATAATCCAGTACAAATTAATGGAATTGTTGATACAAAAATTTCAGCTACACTGTTTGAGTCTGAGAAAATATCTCCAATTACTCCAAACACATCTCCTGGTGCTGCCCCTATCGCTGAAATAAGAATCGCTCCAATAATAAATGAAGCTAATATCGGTAGCACCGCATTAGTTAAAACTTTTTTTAACATACGTTCTCCTCTCTACTTCTTAACCCCTGCCATAAGCAGACCAAGTTGTTCTTTTGTTACATTTTCATCATTATCCACGACATCAATGATGTTACCATTGTGAATAACTGCAATTCTATCAGATAATGTTAAGATTTCATCTAAGTCAAATGAAATTAATAATACACCGTTACCTTTATCACGATAGTCGATTAACATTTTATGAATACCATTAATAGCCCCAACGTCAAGTCCACGAGTAGGTTGTGTTGTAACTAATAATTTCGGATTTAATTCTAAAGCACGTCCGATAATAAGTTTTTGTTGGTTACCCCCACTCATACTACGCGCAGAAATTTTCTCATCCCCTGCTTTACGAACATCATATTTTTCACAAATTTCTTTCGCAAATTTTGAGATAATATTTTTCTTCAAGAATCCACGGTTAGAGAATTTTTCTGTGTAATAGTTTTCTAAAACTGAGTTTTCTTCAACACTGAAGTCTAGTACAAGACCATCTTTGTGTCTATCTTCTGCAATAATCTCAAGTCCAAGCTCTTTACGTTTTGCAGTAGATAATGAATTGATTTCTTTTCCGTCGAAAATAATTTTCCCTTTTGTTTCTTTAAGTAAAGCATTTAGTACTTCTACAAATTGTTGTTGTCCATTTCCGTCAACCCCTGCGATACCTAGAATTTCACGTTCACGGACATTTAAGTTGAAATCGTGAAGGATATCTTTTTTCTCAGCAGTATCAGCATAAACACCTGAAACTTCAAGAATATTCTTCTTACCTTCTCTTGAACGCTCATATTTAATTATTTCTAAGTCTTTACCAATCATTAAACTAGCTAATTGTTCTTTAGTTGTTTCTGCTATTTCTACAGTTCCAAAATACTCACCACGGCGAATAATACTACAACGATTAGCAACAGCCATAATTTCGTTAAGTTTGTGAGTAATTAGTAAAATAGTTTTCCCTTCTGTTTGAAGATTTTTAAGGATAGCTAAGAATTCTTTAATCTCTGCAGGAGTTAACACTGCAGTAGGTTCGTCAAAAATTAAGATATTTGCATCTCTATATAACATTTTAAGGATTTCTACCCTTTGTTGCATCCCTACACTAATATCCCCAACTAATGCTCTAGGATCAACTTCTAAACCATATTTTCTAGATAGTTCTGTAATCTTTTCAGCTGCGCTATCTAAATCGATTTTTCCACCTTTTACTTCTTCCATACCTAAAATAATATTTTCAGCAACTGTGAAATTTTTAATAAGTTTAAAGTGTTGGTGTACCATACCTATCCCTAGTTTATTAGCATGCTTAGGATCTTTAATATCAACTTCTGTACCATTCAACTTAATAACACCGGCTTCTTGATGGTACATACCAAAAAGAACCGACATCAACGTAGATTTTCCAGCACCATTTTCACCAAGTAAGGCATGAATTTCATTGTTCTTTACTTGAATAGTGATATCTTTATTTGCGTAGAAGTCGCCAAACTTTTTAGTTATGTTTAGCATTTCTATAGCGTACATATCTTTACCTCTCTTTTATATATTCTTACATACTATATATTATAATATATTTCGACAAACTAGTATAGCTTTTTAAGGTATTTTTTTATTTATATTTAATATTAATTTACTGCATAGTAAATTAATTAAAATCTATACTGTATTCGTTTTAATATTTTATAATAAAATACGGTTTTTCTAACTTAAATTATCCTCAATTTAATATAAATTTTTTAATACTATTTAAGAAATTTTATAATAATTATTATAAAAAAAGACCGGGTCTATAATAAATACGGTTGATAATAAATATCAGCCGTATTTAAATTTATAAA
>NZ_DBHIUF010000035.1:0-10164 GCF_057272915.1 Gemella sp. | reverse complement strand
TTCTACTACTTTCGCAGCTCCTTCGTTTACTCCATTCACTTGTGGTTGGTATTTCAGATTTGTAGACACTACTCCCACATACACAGTTAACGGGTCACTTTCTTTTCCTTGACTGTCAACTGCCTTAAGAACTACTGTATAACGTCCTGCTGGAGTTGCTTTTCCTGGTGTTTCTGTTAATCCAGAAACAATTTTTATAGTAGATGTACCGTATGGTTTGTCAGCTTCATTTGTAACTTTATCTTCTCTATCTCCAACAGTTACTAGATTTTCTAGCATTTCTTTAGTAATACTTGTCCCTGATGGGAAGACTTTGCGATTTGTTTCGTTACTTCCTTCTGTTCCTTTATAAATTAATGTTGGTTTGTCGTTCGTCACTTTAGCAACTTTCCACTTACCTGTTGCAGTTGGTATTTGTCCTGCGTCTGGTTGAGTGTAGACACGAAGTCCTAACCCTTTATTATAGGAATCAGTATTATCTCCATTTGCATTTTCTTCTTTAATGTGAAGTTTTGCCATTCCGCTTTGTTCATTTAGAGCAATACGAATATTATGTTCTGAAGGATTAGTAGTACTTGGAGTAGAAGTAATTGTTCCGACATATCCATTAGCATTAGTTACAATCGTATTATCAGTTCTTGTTGCTTCTGTATGCCAGCCATCTGTTCCACGGACAAGTACAATACTGTTTGGTTTATCTCCTGTTTCTAGATTATTATGGAATCGCAATTCAACTCGTTTAGCATCGTGTGGAACTGTGATATCAATATGCTTACTACCTGCAATTATAGGTGATACTGAGTAATCTCCCATTTCAACTGCTTTCGTATCGCTAACTACACTGATATCATCTGCAGGTGTTGCTCCTTTAATTTTTGTTGTAACTGTTAAACCAGTTGGTTGAGTTGTTTCACCATTTTTAGCAACCGATGTACGCAGTTTTACGTCATCTGGAATCGTAGCTGTCCATGTATTACCATTGATCGTTACTCCGCCATTATTTACACTAGTCAATACACGATTAGTTCCATCGTTCAATGTAACTGAGACTACTGTATTGCTACTATTAGCATTCAATCCGCCTAGTGTACCTGTAATTGTACGTGTAGTTGAAGTCACTGGTGCATTATCAAATGTTGGTTTTGGTGGTGTTACATTTACAGTTACCTCAATCGTCTTGGTTGGTCGTTTTTTAGTCGCTTCTGGTGCATCATTATCTGTTTGTGATGGTGGTAATGTCACTTTCACTTGGAACGTTTGTACTCCAGAAGTATTAGCAACCTTTTCTCCGACCCATTCATAAGTTGTTCCTTGTGGCAACTCTTCATTACCAACATTAGCTACTGCATTTTTGGCGAATTCATCAGTTAATACTGTACCTTGTGTAACTGTCACTTTTGTTGTATTTGGTTGTATATCAAACACTTTATGAATCAATGTACCTGTATGTTCTAATTTTTCCCTATCATTTGATGGACTATCTGAAAATCTACTGTAACCATACTTACCACCATATGTGTAAGTTGTTGTACCTACTTTAGCAGCATCCGTCTTAAGTGCTTCTCTAAAATCTCTAGCAGATTTTTCTACGCCATCACTCGTTTTATAAATCCACGACATATTATTAGGAATATTTTTCCCAGTATTACGATAAAAATCAGAATCAGTATCATTACGTGCAACACCTTTAAAATCATAAATCGTATTTGCAATTGGGAATTTACTTAAAACCTTGTAATTTACAGGTATTTTTTTTACAGTGTTATCTGCAAATGTAATTGTAGCTATTGCTGTTTTATCAATCGTTTTATTATGATCTTCAGGCATAGTTGTATCTAAATTTTCAAATGTAACAGTTGCATTTCTAGGAATGTCTACCTTATTCACTCCATCTTGTAACTGTACTAAGCTGCGTTTATCTTCCTCAGTCAAAGATTCTCCTTGCTTGAAGTTAATAGTAGGTCGTGCAACTACATTATAATTTTGCGCAACTGGTACATCCACTTCATCTATAGAATGGTCTGGATATGTTACTCTTACGGTTACAACTTTTTTACCTTCTACTGTTTTAATAGCTCCATTATCTTTAAGCGTCTTAGTCACTCCACCAGCATCTTTCGCTTCTTTAGATAAATCTGTTACATTTACTTGATCTGTAATTTTATTAGCATCTGTTACTGGAATATTGCTTCCTAAATTGTTGAAGTTTACTGGTGTTGTTGGTTTCGTTGGCTCATATTTTTCTTTCTGCTCTTTCACAACCATTTTGAATTTAACAGTTGTCACGTTTGCTGGTTCATTCTTGTCAGTTGCTTGAATTGTAACAATTTTTTCTTCAACAGTTGCATTTTTAGCAACAATTCCTGACAACGTATGAATCAATGGCGATTTATCTGTTGCATTGTCACTTGAAGTTATTCCACTTCCTGCCACTCCGTTTGGTAATGCAGATGTAGTTAAACTTGCAATCTTGCTCGTATTATCTGAAGCTTTTATCGTAACACTTGCTTTTTCACCGCGATATACTGTAACTTTTGGTAAGCCTTCATTAACAGTCCCTTCCGATAATGGAATTTCTCTACCGTCTTCCCCTACTAATTTTACCGTTGGCTTAACAGTTTCATTTACCTTAAGCGTCACAGGAATTATTTTGTACTGTTGAACTCGGTTGGCATTCGGACCTGTTTCAGATACTTTTGGTAATGTTACTTTTACATAACGTGTGATTTCACCAAATTCTGTTACATTTTTCTCTGCATCAGTTAGTGCAGTAGCATCAGTCTCACTTTTCACCCATTCGTAAGTTGTTCCTGTTGGAAGACTCGCTGAATGGTTGATTAGACTTACAGCAGCTTTAGCTTGATCTGCATTTAGACTTGTTCCATGATTTGCCACAACTTTTGTTGGATTAGCCCCTACATCAAAAACTTCATGCGTAAATATTGGCGTATAATAAAGTTTTTCTGTTTCACTTGGATTGTTTGTAAATCTTCCTCTTGGATATTTACCACCAAAGGCATAGGTAGTTTTTCCAACTCCGTCAGCTTTTAGCATATTTACCATATGAGCATCTGCATTTTTAAATTCTGCCTCATTATCTCTCTTAACAACCCAACTCATTCCGCCTGGAAGACCATTAGAATCTGTATAATAAGAAGGTGGAGTATCATTACGCCCTTCTTTTTTAGGATCATTAACTTTAAAATCATACACCTTTTCTACTGTTTTAAATGTTTTCAACACATTATAATTTAAAGTCACAGGAGAAAGTCTTGTTCCATTTTTTAATACTACCGTGGCTTGTGTAGTCTTATTATCTGAAGGCGTGTTTATATCTAAATTCGTAAACTCAACAGTAGCATCATTCGGAACTTCTAATGTATCGTTTCCATCACGTAATTGCAATAAGCTTCGTTTAAGTTCATCCGATACATTTTCACCTTGTATTAAGTTAATAGTTGGTTTTGCTTTTGCAATGTAATTGACTGTAATAGTATGATTTCTTGTTACTCTTTCTCCTGCCGCATCTGTTGTTGTATACGTTAAATTGTACGTTCCTTGTTTTAGGGCTTTACCATTTGTTAAATCAACAGATTGTCCATTTTTCGTAACTGTTACATTTAAGTTCTCTCTAGCAGTATTTCCGACTGTTTTATTATTATCATCTTCTGTATCTGTTACATTAACAAGTGTTTTTAGCTTATCTTTTATCAAAGTACCATCTGAGTTATAAGTAGCATTTGGATTTACTACTGAAATGTCTGGATTTGTATTTGTAGCTGGTGACGCTGTAGCCCATCCTCCATCATTAGTTGGATTCGCTGGATTATTATGATTATTAACATAATGAGCACGAACTTGTATAGTAGTGTCAGCATTAATTCTAAATGGAATATTTTCTTTTTTATTCGAATCCTTAATATGAAGAGTAAATACTTTTTCAGAGATATTATCACCATTAGATACTTTTAACTCAGTTGTTCCTACTTTATCGTCATTTAATATCTTCCAATTTCCATCAACCAATTGAACATCATATTGAACAGTGTTACTTCCATTTTTTATCTGTAGATAAAATAATGCGGTATCATGAGGTAATTTAACACTAATATCTCGTCCTGCTTTAACAGGTGTAGCTATAGAGATTGCTCTTCCCATTTGAACATCCACAGTCTTCGCTACTGATTCAATATTATTAACAACTTGTTTCACAGATATAGGGTTAGAAGCTTTTACTGTCGAATCTTTATCATTTTGTGTTAGTTTTTCATTCGGCGCTAAGTTATATTTCCATTTACCATTATTTTCAACAGTAACTTCCCTAACTGTAGTTCCATCTTGTAATGTAATTCTAACTTTAGCTCTAGGTTGACCTGTACCTGAAATACTACGTTCTGTGGAAACTAAAGTACCTTTATATTTCTCTTCTGTAGTTATCGTTGGTGCTTCTGGTCTAACATTTACAGAAACATTTACGATTTTAGAAGAACGAAAGGCTGCATTATTTCCCGTTTCTGAGGAAGGTAACGTAACTTTAACTCGATAATTTTGTACACCTGCTGTATTTGGAGTAACCGTTTGATTTCTTCCATTAGTATCAACCCATTCATAAGTTGTACCTTCTGGTAAATCTAAAGCACCGTTTACTTTTGTTACAGCAGCTTTTGCATCTTGTGCTGATAAAGTAGTTCCTTTCTCCACAGTCACCTTTGTACTATTAGGTTCAATATCATATGTTCGAACATTAAATTTAACTTCTTTTTTATTTCCGCTATCAACATTACCATCAGCAGAATCGGATACTTTTAGCGTTATTGGACGTTCGCCAAGTGGCGCTGTATTCGATACATTCCCACGCACTGTATACGAACCTTGCGAGTTCACAGTCTTTCCATTTTGGTTAATAGTATAGTTACTACTTGCATTAGCATTATCATTGAACCAAACACCTTGTGGTAATCCACCATCATTCTTATAACTAATATTAACTCTACCAGTTGCAGCGTTATCATAATATTTCAATGGCAACTCTAGTGAAGAACCACGGAAAACATGAACTGTCTTATTACTTGCATTATCTGTTAATGTTGTACCATTTAGCGTAACTGTTGGAGCAACATTATCTGGATTCTTAGCTACCCCTGTCGCAGAAGCTTCATCACTATTTAAATAAGTTGCTTTAGCCGTTATTGTTGATAAATCTTTTACTGTTGGTTCTGTAATCGATACAACCCCGTTAGATGAATTAACTGATACTCCATTTGGTAATGTATCAACTGCTCCCCATGTAGTCCCTGATTTTTTAACTGTTATAATAGTATCAGCATTTTGATCAGTAGGTCTATAAGATACTACTAATTTATCTGTAGTTCCTTTTGGCGTTACAGAAGCTGAACCATCTTCAGGTACACTAATTGTCGGAACTGTAGGTGTTGCTTCTTTTCTAATTTGTTTGAAAAGAACATCTACATAGTCAACAGAATCATCTTGATTATTGGTACGAGCATTATTTTCATTATCATAGTACGTAACTTTTATTTGTTTTTGTACCCATACAGGCGTAGTTGATGTAACAGTTGGAACTGTACCCGATACATTTCCATTTGTGTCAACTTTTTGATAAGCTTCACGAATAGCAGCATTCAACTTTGCAACATTTTCTGCAGAAATCTTTCCACCAGGTACAACATCAATATCATAAGGAACTTTAAAGAGTTCTTTGCTACCATTTTCTACAGTTAGTTCAATAACTCTAGTACCAGTAGTAAGGTCATTTGTTCCTCCTGCCCACTCAACAGATTTAACAGATTGTTCTTTAATTCTAGCGCTAGTTTTAGGAAAATCAGAAATTCTATCTTTATAGAATGATAATCCTGGATTAGGTGTTTCCATACCATTAGAATCTGGCTCTTTAAATCCTGGGACAGAATTATATCTGTATTCTGTAATATAATCACTTGCTGAACCTAGGCTCCCTGTATAATCTTTAACACCTGTTGCAGCTTTTGCTATAGGTTGATAAATATCTGACTGAGTTACCACTCTATACGGTAAATTAAAGTTTATCGGCTGACCTTTTATATTCGCCTCAATATAAACTGTATGGTTCCCTTTTATTCTATCAGCAGTTGTATTAACACCATCTTCTGCAGCTTGCCTAGCATATCTATTATGATTACCTTTATTGAAGTCTGCACTAAAGTTCCCCGTAGACTTATACGTATGATAATTTGTTACATCTCCAGAACCAGGTGTTGTTGTTCTATTTGTTACTGTATCTTCTATAGTGACTGCACCTGTCATTAAACCTGACCCATCTTCTGCATCTAAAGCTCCAAGACCTGTTCCTTTAAGAAAAGTTGTTGGCATCTTATTTGTATTAACCGTAACATTATATCTTTCTTGAACTCTATTCCATTGTTGATAACTTTTATGCATGAAACGTCCTGTTGGAATTTTTTCATAAGATTTCATCCCAGCAATATAGTATAGTGGTGCTTCAGTGTTTCCTACTGTATCAAACTCAACAACATAAGTATTCCCTCTATCAAAATCACGTGGTCTAAAAGCAAATACATTCTGAGTAGAACTTTTAATTTTATCGTATAGTTTATTTGTAACAGTTTTGTCTTCTTCAGTCATTCCATCTCTATTGAAATAAACTCCAGTATTATTTTTTACAAAATCATCTAAACCATAAATTCCACCACGGTTACCCACAATCCCATTTTGAGTATTGGCAACATTTTCATAATAAGGTGTTCCATGAACTCCCGCATCTGGGGTACCAACAGAAGTTAAATATTTATCAGAAGCTCCATTAAATACTTCTGATACCCCACCTTGTTTTACCACTGCTCCATTTTCGATTAATTTCATGTTTCGAACTGATTGACCTTCTGGAACAGTAAAGTAATAAATTGGATTTTGTCTAGACTCACGAGCATTATTGTATGTTATTTTCCAATGATATCCATTTGATTGTTTAGTAACTTCCGCAAAAACTTTTTGTTTTAATCTTTTTACAGGTTGCGGTCCTAAATCTGCATTATTTCTACCATTAGCAGAAGCATTATCATTATGTGAAATATATAAAAATGTACCTGGCGGATACCCCGAACCATCATTTGCTTTTGTAATATAACCAACAGTTGCTTCGGTTAAATGCTCATCACCTTGGCTATCATAAACTTTACCATCAGCAGCTCTGTAGTAGCTTGCTCTAAAATAAGATTCTGGTCGTATATTTATACCATTTCGAGAATCACGTCTACCTGAATTTTCACGAGTAACTGCTAAGGCAAGTTTTTTCTCCGCTTCTTTTCCTTGTTTCACCAATTCTTCAATTTCTGAAGCAGTTAATTGTGGATTTTCTAATCCTTTTTTAACAGCAAGAACTGTTTCTTCCACACCTTTTAACAACTCTTTTGTTTCAGGTCTAGTGATTTCATTAGCAGATTTTAGATATACGTCTATACTTTTCACAAGAATTTCAAGCTTCCCTTTATCAGGAGCTGTTGCCTTTTGATTCTCAGACTCTTTCTTTTCAGAAACACTAGATTCTGAATTTTTATCTGTTTCCCCAGAAATATTCACTTTATTATCTACTGATTTTTTCTCGCCTACTTGACGATCTTTTTCCTTAACTTTCTCAGTAGTTTTATCTGCTTTCATAACAGTTTCTTTAAGTTTTTTTGTAATTTCTGTTAATTTTGCTACCTGAGCATTAACTTCTTCCCCTGTAGCAGCATCTTTATCTAGCACTAATTTCGCTTCAGATATACTTTGACTTACCTCATCATAAATACTAGCTATTTTATCTTTTTCTGTAGTTCTAAATAGTGTATCTAAGCTAATTGTTAATTTTTTTAATTCTGCTTTGTCCCCTTTTACAGTAGCAACAATATCAGCTGTTTTTTCAACAATAGCCGACTTATCTTGTACTGATGTAGACTTATCATCTATTTTTGAATTTTTGTCACTACTAGATGAACTATCTACTGATTTACCGGTAATTTGTGCATTTTCTGATGTAGGGATATTTTCTGCCTTAGCCGACATTCCGCCACCGAAGAAAATAAGCGATGCTACAGCCACACTGGCAGCACCAAAGTGATATTTTCTTATTGAGAAACGCGTCAGCTTTTCGCCATTTTTATATTGATATCTCATAAATATCATTACTCCTTTTTCATAATTTCTCTTAATATTTAATATAATTTATATTTTTGTTGTTAACAATCTAATAAATAAAAACTTGTAAACACTTTAATTATAATACAACATCCGACTTAAATCAACTTTAAACATAACTTATTTCCACGATTAAATCTAATAATAATTTATAAAATAATCATGATATGAAAATAATTGATATTTATATATAATTTATGTTAACATCGCGCCCCTAAAAGTTTTTTTTTTTTTTTGTTTCAACTTTTTATAATTATTTTTCACAGTTAAAACAAACCACCTAAATGAGAAAATATTTATTTTATTAATTACTAAATATTGAAATCTATAACTTTTTAAAATTTTCATTAACAATTTTATATTTTAAATAAATTCACTTATTCATTTTATCTCTTTACAGATTTTCTCAAAATATGTATAATCAATATTCCCCTCTCTCCCTCTCTTACAGATAAAAATGGGAGGAGTAACGTATGTATTACTTTAAAATAAAAAATAATATAAAAGTACCTGTTAGTAAGGAGATATATTCTCAGATAAATTCAATTCAAAATCGCACTAATTATGCAGCTAAAAAGCTTAAGGAAAGTGGATTAATTTATTATGAAAACTATTCTTCCGAAAACAACACTGGGGAGAGTCGAATTAAGGATTATTCTGCATTATCTACAGAAACGATTATCAAAGAACATTTGTACAATGCACTTTATGATGCTTTAGCTACTCTTTCTATAGATGATCAATTACTTCTGTATAAGCTATATGTAAACAATTCATCTTTACGAGGAGCTATGAATAATAATCTTAATCATCCTACAAAAGTCAAGCGTCACCAAGAAATACTGCTGAAAAAATTAGCTATTTTGTTAAAAGAATATGAAGAGGATTTTTTTGACAATATAACTAGATAAATTTTTTAATTTTTTGTGACAAAAGGCTATTTTTTTCACTTATAATAATGAGGGGATTTTTTTTAATCTTTTGTAAGAGTGGGAGTCTGCTAAATCACCTATTATATTTCTATTTACTATATTTATTTTAATTTTCACATTTATAATTACATGATTCGTCCTTATTAGGAGATGTTCTACATAGAGAGGAGCTATAGGAGGACAATTATAATGAAAAGTTTTATAGAATTAAACGAAGACGACACTCAAAGATTTTACGAATTATTAGAGGTTAAAAAATTTCTTATTAAAAGAGCACTATATAAAGTAAATATTCCACAAAAATTGCATGATGAGTTTTATGGTTATGGGATGGAGGGACTTCTTGTTAGTTTTCTCATCTTACAAGATGGCGGGATAGATCCTTCCGATTTTGATAGATTTGCTTTTGTAACTATTAAGAGAAAACTCATCGATGAAATTCGTAGAAGAAACAGACACGAGAGTATTCCTTTAGATATATTCGAAAATAATTCTGATGTGGTTTGCAATGATTATGATTTCTTATATATCGAACTTATAAATTATCTAAAAGATACATTAAATCTTTCTGAATGGGAATTTTTCGAGGAATATACAAAGACATTGAATGTTAAAAAGACAGCTATTGCTTTAGGAATTTCACTTGCTAGTGCATACAGACTACACAAACATATTAAGGGAGTTTGTGAACAGTTTCTATTAAATATTTAGGATTTTATCCACTCTATGTAGACATCTACTTATTTCATTAAATTTCGTATTTTGGTTTCATTATTTAAAGATTATTTTCTACTAGAAACAGATATATTAAAGAATATAAAACTAAAAAAAATTACTATATATGGATAGTTTTAAATTTAATAATCAAAAAAGAACAGAAAGTAATAATTTTACTTCCTGTCCTTTGTTCTCGTGTTATATTGGCTCATCAAAAAATCGGACTGATGGAAAAAATTAGTCCGATTAAATTATATATAAATTTGTAAAAAAGCATAGAAAAAAACACAAATATCCATTATAATTTAATCGACGAAAACTA
>NZ_DBHIUF010000034.1:0-11388 GCF_057272915.1 Gemella sp. | reverse complement strand
TTTTTTTCCAACTTCTCTTGACTTTTCTGTTTACACAAAATATTATACACTATCTGTTTTGAATCTGCAAAACTTCGTTCTACTGTTTCTTTTCTTCTTTTGTACAATATCTTTCCTTCTTTAGATAAACGTCTTGTCCTTGCTCTATCATAATAATCCGCGTTTATATGGCGTCTTATTATTTTTTTCTCATTTTTATCATCACTCTTATATTGCTTATATCCATTTCTATCAATATTTCTGTATCTATATATTTCTCCTGTTCGTTTATCTACAAATATATCTTTTTCTGGTAAATATTTGAAATATTTTTTATCTTTTGATTTTGAGAATCTTCTATATCCTATTACTGAAAATATATTTTTTTTATCTAACTGTTTTAGTATGTCTAGAGAATAATATCCGCTATCTAACGCAACTTTTCCTGGTGTTAATCCGAAATTTTTTTCTATCTGATTTAATCTATCTATATATGGACCACTATAATGAACGTTTCCTGGAGTTATGTGACAATCCATGATTATATTATTTTTTCCATCTACCGTTCTATGATCTAAATACATAAAACCTTCTTCTTTATGATCTCTGTGATAATAACCGCTGTCTGGATCAGTTGTGTTAACTCGTTGTCTTTTTAGTTCTTCTTTTTCTTTATATTCAAAAGGCTTTTTTCCTATTTTTTCTCTCTCTTCGTTTATTTCTTTTTCTAAGTCTAATTTTCTTTCTTTTACTTTTGTAGTTACTTCTATGTTGAATTTTCTTTTGTTTGCGTTAGCTTTTATATGTGTTGAATCAGTAAAGAACTCTGTACCACCTACTAATTTTTTATCAATTGCTTGGTTCACTATATTTATAAATATTTGTTCGAATACGTCAGTTCCTTGGAATCGTCGGATATAGTTTTGTGAAAATGTAGAGTAGTGAGGAACTGGTTTAGAGAATGGTATCCCTAAAAACCATCTAAATGCAGCATCTGTTTCTATTCTTTTTATTGTTTCTCTCATAGATTTTATTCCGTAAAAATCTTTTAAGAACACCAACTTGAATAGCACAACAGGGTCTAAACTATTTCTACCTGATGTGAGACTATAGTATTTTTCTGTTAAATCATAAATAAATTTAAAATCAATTGCTTCGGCTACTTTTTTCAAAAAATGATCTTTAGGAACTATTTCTGATAACGTCATTAATATTATTTCATCTTTTATATTTTCTTCTCTATTAAACATACTAAAAACCTCCTCTATATACTTATATTATAACATTTTTAGCATTTTTTCTCATTAAAATAGGCTGTTGACTCATGCATATTTTGCATTTGTCAACAGTCTGAGAAAGCTATGCTATATTAAGTAGTATAGCTTTTTTTCTATTTTTTCATTTTAATTTCATTCTTTTCTATCTAGTTAAAATAGATTGGCACTATTCTTTTGAATATCTCGGTTTTTTATTAGTAACTGAAGGTGTAAAAAAGCTTTATACAAGGAGTATTTTAGCTTTAAAGTTACTATCCATAAGAAATACGTTTGATAACTTTAATTTTATTGTTAATTCCTTATAAAGGTCCATTAAATAGCCTATTGTAGTACATAGTATTTTTAATCTGTCTTTTATATTTTCTTAGTGTTTTTATAACTGTGAACATATAGCTGGGTAAGAAGGAAAAGAGAAAAGAATTGGTAAAGTTTGTTCATACTAAGAATGATCACTCTGCATTTTTTATGATTTATGAACTCCAAGTAATATAGTATAATAGAATAAAGAAAGTTGATTAAGGATGGAAAGTTAGATATACATGAAGTTTCGGAGGTGAGTGTGTGATAGAAGTTAGACCTAGTTTTAAAGATATAGAATCATTTGAGGAATTTAACAAGTACTATTGGTATCGAGAAGAACTTTCACAAATATGTAAGTCTCTTGGACTAGAGTATAGATGTATAAAGAAAGAATTGAACTATATTATTGAACAATATTTCAAGGGAAATAGAATAGAAAAGTCCACAAGGAAAGTAAACAAAAAACATGTCGAAGTAATATCTTTAAATACACCATTGCTAGAATGTGGTTTTTCTTTTAACCAAAAATTTAGAGATTATTTTTCAGCTGCAACAGGAGTTAGCCCGTTTAAATTTAATGCTGATATGGCAACGGCTTGGAGAAAAGTAAAAAGTGATAACAATAAAGAATTTACAATTCAAGATATGATAAAAATATATTACGGAGAATCAGATTATGCAAAGTATGATAATTCGACTTGTCAGTGGAATCAATTTCTGAAAGATTTTTGCGCAGATAAACACAGCAATAATTATTCCAATAAGTTAAAAGTTGCAGCTATCCTTTGGAAAGAAGTCAGAAACTCAAAGAATAAAAAAATTTATTCAAAACAACTTCTAAATGAATATGGATTCAAATTAGAGGAGTACCGCAAATAAAAATATATCGGATACTTTTTAACGATAGCTCACATTTGAAAAATTACGAGGAGATTAATAAGATGAACAGTTATATAAAATTTAATGAAAATAGATGGAATAATGTAAAAAATGACTATACTGAGCCATTGACACACGAACAATTAGAAGAAGCTAGAAATAATCCAATTTCTGTTGCATTAACTGTCGGGAAAAAAGTTCCAAAAGAATGGTTTGAAAGAGCAAACGGAAAAAAGATATTAGGTTTAGCTTGTGGAGGTGGACAGCAGGGACCAGTTTTTGCTGTAAAAGGTTATGATGTAACTATAATGGATTTTTCTAAATCACAATTGCAAAGAGATGAAATGGTTGCAAAAAGAGAAGGCTTAAAAATCAATACAGTTCAAGGAGATATGACAAAACCATTTCCATTTGAAAATGAAACTTTTGATATTATTTTTAATCCAGTTTCAAATGTATATATAGAAGATTTAGAAAATATGTATAAAGAAGCCTCTCGAGTATTGAAAAAGGGTGGATTGTTAATGGTCGGATTTATGAATCCTTGGATATACATGTACGATGCTGATATTGTATGGGATAAACCTGATGAGGAATTACATCTAAAATTTTCAATACCTTTTAATTCAAAAGAGCTTGAAGAGGAAGGCAAGATAACTATAAATCCAGAATATGGATATGAATTTAGCCATACCTTAGAAACTCAGATTAGAGGACAACTTAAAAATGGACTTGCTATGATAGATTTTTATGAATCGTGTGACAAAAGACATAGACTATCACGTTATGGAAATGACTATATAGCTACACTTTGCATTAAACTATAATGGTATAGAACATACTTTAGGATAGTAGATCTTGTTATTTTCCGAACGAGTTAAAATTTAAATCCTAGTCTGTCTAACTCAAATAATCAAATAAAACGCTATAACATAGCCATTTATTAAACAGTAAATACATTGTGATGTATGAAAGAGGAGAGAGTATAAGATTACTTTGTATAACAACTTGAACTAATATTAAGAGTAAACTCTAAAAAATAAAGTGGGGAGAAACAATAAGAAACTTGACATTATTAGTTTAGTGCATTATAATGAAATTACATACCACTGGTATGATAGAAAGGAGATATTATGGCAAGGAATAGAAATCCACATGAAACTAGAAAAAAAATACTAGAAGTTTCTAAAGATTTATTTTTAAAAAAGGGATTTGATAATACCTCAATACAAGATATAATAAATGGATTAGGTGGATTGACAAAAGGTGTTATTTATCATCATTTTGAATCGAAACAAGAGATATTACAATCAATTATTAAAGAAAATAATCAAGAGATTTTAAATTATAATTGGAGAGGAGACACTGGGTTAGAAAAGATACAAAATTCTTTGATGGATGCTTTCTCTAATTTTGAACAACAAAGACTGGTATACTCAGCTTCTATAAAGTTAAGAAGTCCACGTTTGTTAGGAGAACAGTATCTAAGTTTATTTTCTGATTTTTTACCAGAAATTAGAGAAAGAGTTTACGAAGGTGTTAAAGATGAATCGATTAAAACAGAATATCCAGAAGAGCTAGCTGATTTGATTGTTTTAACTTTAAATATTTGGATTGGATTCCAAATTTCTGTTTATTCAGTAGAGGAACTAAAAAGAAAAATGAGATTCATTAAACTTTCTTTTGATGGGTTAGGGGTACAATTGATTTCTGATGAAATGATGGAAGTAATTTTCCAATTATTTGATCACTTAAAAGGTGTTAAATAATCTTATTACGTTCTTGTTAGTAATAATTCTTTCTTGATTTAATCAGTTATTATTCTATAAATATACTTTAAGTATTTGATATTTTAAAAATAACATACTCAGGTATGTTATTAAAAAACTTATTAACATACCAAGAGTATGTATCATTTTTTTTAGTTTTTAGCATACCATCGGTATGTTTCATACTCTTATTTGATTTAAACGGTTATTTTAAATATGTATTCAGAATAGTTTAAATAATATAAACTATATTTACTTTTAGGAGGAAAAATCTATGTTATCACTTATTAAAATTGAAATAAATAAGGTTTCAAAATCTAAATTATTTTTGGCTTGGTTTGTTACTATATTGATAGTATTAGGTGTCACGGGAATTATAATTATGGGGCTAGGTACGGATAATAAATTGGGAGAATTTGTAGGGCAAGGTTCTAATAATTTTAGAATTGCTGATAAATGGGGAAATTGGGCAATTGCATCATCATTGTTTTCATCTTTATTTACCAAAGCAGCATTTTTAATTTTTGAAGCTTATTTATTGTCTACAATTTTTATTGATGAATTTAAACAAAGAACAATTTTTCAGTTGTTTTCTTACCCTATTTCAAAAATAAAGTTACTATGGGGAAAAATTATATCGGTGATTTTAATATCATTTATTGCTCATTTTACTGCACATTTAGTTATTCAATTATTAATTAGATTAGTCGCAGTTTTAACTGAATCAAATTATATACCAGTAGTTAATCAATTAATTAATTTAGTTGGAATTTCGTTTGGGACAGTATTAATTGGGATATTACCTTTTGTTATAGGTATGATTAAGTATTCAACACCTATAACAATGCTTTCAGGACTTGGTTTAGCTGCATTACTATCTAATGCAACTCCAGGAGGTTTGACTAATAATTTTGTTAACAACTCATTATTTTTAATATTTGCTAGCTTCATAAGTATAATTATTGCTTCAGTTTCAATTTATAATATTTCAAGAAAAGATATTAGTATCAAGTAGTATTGTTTAATTTAATGGAATGAATTGTTTCAGGAATAAAAATGAAACGACTAAAATAATTAATAGTCTTTTAAAGAAGAGATTATATAAGTTAGTATTCATATTCCTGAAGAAGAAAATCTTGTATTGAGAGTTGGATATAGAAAGAGAGGTATAGAAATGAAAAATGTTGTTGAAATAAAAGAACTTTTTAAAACTATTGATAAGGAAGAAATTTTGAGTGGTATTAATCTTCAAATTGCTGAAGGAGAAATATATGGTTTTTTAGGTCCCAATGGTGCTGGGAAAACAACTTTAATGAAATGTATGTTGTCCTTATCAACTATTACATCTGGTAGTATTGAAATTTTCGGGAAAAATTTACAAGAACACAGAGAGGAAATTCTAAGTCAGATTGGTAGTATTATTGAAACACCAATTTTTTATGAAAATTGTACTGCAAAAGAAGTCTTAAAAATTCATGCTCAGTATATGGGGAAAAATATAACTGAATCAGATATAACAAGTGTCTTAAGTATGGTAGGATTAAAAAATACTACTAAAAAAGTAAAAGAGTTTTCGTTAGGAATGAGGCAGAGACTCGGTTTAGCTAGGGCTTTTTTAACAAAACCTAGATTATTAATCTTAGATGAACCAATTAATGGTTTGGATCCAATAGGAATTCAAGAAATTCGAAATCTTTTGCTGACACTTTCTAAGGAACATGGAATTACAATATTAATCTCAAGTCATATCTTATCCGAAATTTCACAGATAGCAGATAAGATTGGTGTTATAAAAAATGGAGAAATGATTGAACAAATCTCTATGAAAGAAATTATGAGTGAGAATATTGACTTAGAAGAATATTTTATGTCTCATTTTCTAAATAAAATTTAAGAATTATGGGGTGGATTAAGAATGAAACAATTAATAAAGAATCATAAAAAGTTTTATTATGCTTTCATGATTTTTAATATGCTAGTCCCTTTAACTAATATTGCTTTTGCTTATTCTATTAAAGATATTATCGATAGTGGAATGTCGCAAAATAGAGAAGCTCTGACCCATGCGGTACTAGTCGGCGCTACTGTTATTTTTCTCTATGCAGGGCTTAATTTTATATCCCTTCGATTGAGAAATAAACTTGTTAGAAAAATTATGTCAAGATATAAAAACAAGGTGTTTCAATCGATTTTAGATAAGGATTATAGAGAATTTTCTAAGGAGAAATCAGGAAAATATATTTCTATATTGACTGAAAATATGAAGAAAATTGAGCAAGACTATTTGTACCAGTATTTTAATATTTCAAAAAACTTTTCCTTGATAATTTTCTCGATAATAGCTATGTTTATAGGTAACTGGTTTTTAACTTTATTGGTTATCATTACCAGCATTATTCCAATGATAATTTCAGGATTTATTGGGAAAATGTCAGTTTCGTTACAAAATAGTGCTATTATTGCCGATCAGAAGTATTTAGCTAAGGTTAAAGATATTCTATCAGGTTTTCTAGTTATTAAAAGTTTTAATGTTAAGGAGGCTATTCGTCAAGATTACAGTCATGAAAGTGAAAAATTGGATGATATATATTTTATGAAAGGAAAATTTGATACTTTGACTAATGTTATTTCTCAGCTTTCAGGGATGATTGTATTTTTAGTAGCCTTTGCTGGAGGAATGTATCTCGTCTTCGATGGTCATACCACAATTGGAAGTGTAACAGCTATTGTTCAACTAGTAAATTTTGTAGTAATGCCATTAAATGAAATTGGTATGGGAATAAGTAAATTCCGTGAGGGTCAAGCTACACTGAATTCATTTGAGGTAAAAGATATAATTGAACTTCAAACTGGTAAAAGGAAAGAATATTTCGATGATGTTATTTCTTTTTCAAATATTGATTTTTCTTATCCTAACTCTGAAGAAAAAATTTTTAATAATTTATCTTTGAATATTCAAAAGGGAGAAAAAATTGCAATCGTAGGTATGTCAGGGAGTGGAAAATCAACTTTACTTAATCTATTATTGCGTTTTTATGATGTAACAAGTGGGCACATTTCAATTGATAATCAAGATTTGCAAGATATTTCGTCAGAGAGCCTATATAATTTAATGACTGTTGTTCAGCAAGATGTTTATATTTTTGATGATACTTTAAGTGCGAATATTACCCTTAATCAACCTTTCGCAGAAGACGATATAAAACAAGCTGTACAGCAGTCTGGGTTAGAAAATTATATTTTAGAAAATGAATTAGGCCTACAAACTTTATGTGGTGAAAATGGAGCAAATCTATCCGGTGGACAAAAACAGAGACTTAGCATTGCGCGTGCCTTAATTCGTAAAACACCAATCTTATTATTAGATGAGGCTACTTCATCTTTGGATAATCAAATTACTACTGAAATTGAAAATTCAATCTTGAAAATCCGAGGTTTGACAGCTCTTGTTGTCACACACAAGTTAAATGAAACTATTTTAAAAAAATATGATAGAATTCTTTTTATGAAAGATGGTGTCATTGCAGAAGATGGTTCTTTTGTTGATTTGATGGATAGAAAAGGTGAATTTTATAAGTTGTTTGGGTTGAGTACGTAACTTTGACAGTGAAGGTTGATTAACAGGTAAATTTATTAATAGGGTATTATTGTTAGTTGTAGGTTAGAGTTTAAAAGTAGCATTTTATACTATTGAATATTTATAAAAGATTGCTATTATTTTAAGTAATAATTTGAAAATTGGTAACTTATAATATTGATAATCTCTATCAGTAGAATATATTTGTTGTTTCCTAACTCTTAGTATATAATCTTTAATTAAGAGATATACATATTTAGGAGAACAAGAATGAAGTTAGAAGATTTTACAGAACAGGAACAAGAACAGATTAAGAAAGGTCTTACTTTTTCAGTAATTAGTGATAAAGAGACCGCAGAAAGAATACTTTCATTAGTTCCTGAAGAATTAATGAAGAAGATTCCATTTTTCGTAAGAAAACATGCTAACACACGTACAGTAAAGAGAATTTCTGTCGAGTATCCAGAACTTTATGCAGCAGCTCAACAAGAAGGTGAATGGCCAGAAAAAGAAAAAGAAGAGCTACGTAAAGTTATTACAAATATTTTCCAAGAAAAAATGAATAAACACAGTATAAGATAGTTAAGTATTTATTTGAGCATTAGGTTAGATTTTTATACAATAATAAATATTCGCACTGATACTACAATTTAAGATAAAAAAAGAAGGTGAACAGATATGTTATATTATGTTCATCTTTTTGTCATTGGAAAAAGCGGAGAATGCTTGCTCAATCTATTAAGATATAATATAATAGTATAGATATAGGATATATTTAATATTATCATTATTTTTTATGTGATTTTATAAGGAGGAAGGTATGTCTAGTAAAAAGGAATATTCAATAAGAAAAGTAACAATGGTAGCCACTGGTATTTTGATAGGGATTGCAGCTTCTTCACTTGGAACAGCTTATGCACAAGAGGATAACAATATTAAACCTACTGTAGAAATGAAACATAATGAAAATACAACTACTATAAAACCGGATATGTCGAAAGAACATAATGAATTGAGTAGTTCAAAAGAAGTGGCGCCAAAACCTGTAGAAAAATCAGAAAATATTATTTCAAAAGAAGATGAAATTCTAGTAGAAATTATTAAGGAAAAATTTGATTGGAATACAATTGATGAGAAAAATTTCTTAAATTATTTATTATCAGATATTAAAGCTGATAAGAGTAGAGAAAGAGAAATTAAAGAATTATGGTTAGTTAAAATTAATCAATTATTAATCACTCATGCTAATAATGAAAATTTAATTAAAATAAAAGCGATTTTAGAAAAAGATTTAGCGAGCGATAATAAAAAAGAAGGAAAAGATTCTGAAGAGAAAAAAGACAAAAAAGAGCCAGAAAAAGAAAGCAATAAAAAAGAAGAATCTACGGAGAAAAAAGATAAAGATGTAGTAAATAATACAGTAGCGGCAAATAAAGTTTTACCTGCGAAATTACTAGGACGTGATGTAACTGTATCTTTTAATAAAGATAAAATAGATGCTGATGAAGTATTTGTAGGTGCAGTAAAGGATGAAACTTTGAATAATGAAATAATTAAGAAACTAGGTAATGATTATAAAATTATCGAAGTTTTTGAAATTCATTTCAAAAAAGCCGGCGAAAAGGTGGACAGTGAGGAAGAACGTACGGTAAAAGTGTCTGTTATGAAGAAAGATAATACAGAGTTAGAAGTATATCACATAGCTGATAATAACGTATTGACAAAAATTAAGGATGTTAGCTTTAGTCCTGGTCTGTTACAATTTAAGATTGATCATTTCAGTAAATTTGCTATTTTAGAAAGAATTAGAGTAGGAGTAAAAGACCTAGAAAGTCGTGCTCAAATTGTAGTTCCTGCAGAACTTGATAAAAAAGAAGATACAAAAAATTCTTCGAATAATTCTAATTTAGATAATCAAAATAGCGATAAAAAAGTAGGGAATAATAAAAAAGAAACAGAGGAATTACCAAAAACAGGGTTAGAGTCCGAACAAACAATCGTTATGGCATTATTAGCTTTGATAGCTGCGATAGTGATTAGAAAAAAACAAGAACAATAGAGCGTATGAATGAAACGCTGTGAGTTCTTTTGTTAACTAAAATTTATTAGTAATAATATTTAATTTAAGGCTATTAATATAGGTTGTATAATAAATTGTGCTATGGAATAATTTATTATACAACCATTTTTTGATGATAAAATTAGTAGGCTAAGAGGAAGAGTTCATTAGCGTTTTTTAGGTTTTGGTTTTAGATATAAGGACAGAAGCGATTATTGGTAAGATTGTAGATGAGTATATTATATTGTATTAGTTGTATTCCTAAAACTACCAAATCTTATATTATTATAAGAAATTGTAGTGTATAACTCTTCGCTTGTCTTTTTCTCTTTCTATTGTTGTGGTATAATAGCATATAGAGTGAGTCGTTAGAAAGTATTCAAGGGATAATACGACGGTTAAGAAGTAAGAAATAAAGGTTAAAATAAAACATTTAGGAGATAAGAGTGAGAGTAGTTTTACTTTGTAGGTATGATGGTAGTAATTACCATGGGTTTCAAATACAACCAAACAATAATACAATTCAAGAAGAAATTGAGAAAAGTTTAAAGAAAATTAATAAAAAAGATGTACGACTTTATATGAGTGGAAGAACGGATAGTGGTGTTCACGCTTATGGTCAGGTATTACATTTTGATACTGATTTGAATATTCCAGATGAAGCATGGGTTAAGGCACTAAATACTACTATTCCGAAAGATATTAGAATAGTGGGGGCGACATCGGCTTCGGAAGATTTTCATGTTAGGTATAATAGTACACAAAAAACATACTATTATAAACTGCATATCGGAAGAGAAGTGGATCCATTCTTATTAAATTATGTGGGTAAACATAGTTTTGATTTTAATTTCGAAAAAGCTCAAGAAGCCTTGCAATATTTTATAGGAGAACATGATTTTTCATCATTTTGTTCTAAAAATTCTAGTGTTGAAGATAAGGTTAGAACGATATATAGTTTAACTATGGAGAAAGATCCGGTTAATCCTAATATTGTAAATTTTGAAATTACTGGGAATGGTTTCTTATATAATATGGTTAGAATAATTATCGGAACTATACAAAATGTGGCCGCCGGTAAATATGAAGCGGATTATGTTAAAGAAATATTAGAGAAAAAAGAACGCCAATTTGCAGGACCTAAAGCTGATGCGGCAGGATTGTACCTTAAAGAAGTGGTTTATGATGATGATAAAGTAAATAAATTTATAAATAATAGTTTAAAAGCTTATTGTAATAAATAATGGGAGTGACTCAAAAATCGTGATTTCGAAGAAATCGATTTTGTCGAGTCACCCCCGCACAGTTTATTAGATATCTAAAAAGCTTTTCTAAAGCGATTTTAGATATCAATAAACCACTGCGTCTATGAGTTCTCATATGAACTTTGTCAAATTTTAGGACTTTTGGGTCAACCCCGAGAGAAACCGAAGTGAAAGTTCTCTTTAAGAAAAATGAAAATGATATGAATATATTTAATAGCTATCCGTATTTGTTAGGTTATAATACATATGTGACAAAAAATAAAAAATAAAAGAGAACCTGTGT
>NZ_DBHIUF010000033.1:0-12942 GCF_057272915.1 Gemella sp. | reverse complement strand
GTCGAATGTAGTTGGGCTTACGCCCTGTGAGACTAGAACGTTGCCAGGCTTTTGAGGTCTAGTGCTAAAGCATTAGACTTATTATTCCACAGTAGCTCAGTTGGTAGTAGCATCTGACTGTTAATCAGAGGGTCGCAGGTTCGAGTCCTGCCTGTGGAGCCATTTTTTGGCCCGTTGGTCAAGTGGTTAAGACACCGCCCTTTCACGGCGGTAACACGGGTTCGAATCCCGTACGGGTCACCATTTGAACGGAGGTTTAGCTCAGCTGGGAGAGCACTTGCCTTACAAGCAAGGGGTCAGCGGTTCGATCCCGTTAACCTCCACCATTTTTTAAATAAGCCGGGAAGATAGCGAAGAGGCTAAACGCGGCGGACTGTAAATCCGCTCCTTCGGGTTCAGTGGTTCGAATCCACTTCTTCCCACCATTCTTTATAACATTGGGATATAGCCAAGCGGTAAGGCAACGGACTTTGACTCCGTCATTCCCCTGGTTCGAATCCAGGTATCCCAGCCATGAGCCATTAGCTCAGTTGGTAGAGCATTTGACTTTTAATCAAAGGGTCGAAGGTTCGAGTCCTTCATGGCTCATTAATTGAATAAAAGGCTAATTATTTAGCCTTTTATATTTTTGGCCCGTTGGTCAAGTGGTTAAGACACCGCCCTTTCACGGCGGTAACACGGGTTCGAATCCCGTACGGGTCATCTTAACCTAGTCGTAGCTTTTGTTACGACTTTTTTTATGTAAGAGAAAGAAATTAAAAATAGTATACTATAAAAATAATGGTCATCAGAATTTATATTCTAATGACCATTTGTCTTTATTTTTTTAATTCTTTTGCTGTAAAACTTAGAGGTAGTACTTCTTGAAAGAAGTTATATACAGCATAGGTATTTTCAGAAGTACCTAAGATTAATTCAAAATCTTCGTCTGCAAATTCAGAAATTACTTGTCGACAAACTCCGCAAGGTGGACAATAATTTTCTAAATTGCCATTAGGACCACCTACTACTGCGATTTTTTTGAATTTTGTAACTCCTTCACTTACAGCTTTAAAAATTGCTGTTCTTTCTGCACAGTTTGTGGGAGAATAACTAGCATTTTCTATATTGCAACCAGTATAGATTTTTCCATTTTCAGCTAGTATCGCAGCACCTACTTTAAAATTAGAGTAGGGAACGTAAGCATATTTTGTTGCATCGATTGCTGCTTTTACTAATACTTCATTGATATCTTCTTTAATTTCATTGTTTTGCTCTATTAATTTGAATATAGTATCCGCAACACCACCTTCAGAATTTGTTTTTTCTGTTACGTATTTAGCGTGTTCTTTTAATATTGTATTACCATTTTTCATAGCAACGCTGTATCCAACAATATCTAGCATTGCTTGATCATTCAGATTATCGCCAATTGCGACAGTATTTTCTAAGTTTATTCCATAGATTTTCGCTATTTCTTTTAAGGCTTCACCTTTAGTGGCATTTTTATGCATTATTTCTATATTATTCGTACCAGATGATGTCACACTTATATTTGTATTTTCTGATAATAGTTTGGTAGCATTTTCTAGTTTCGATATATCATTAGATATAGCTATTATTTTGATTGGGGGATTTTCTTCTTCATTAAGGAATAATTCTATATTCTCAACCTCAGTAATATACCCCATATCTAATTTTAGCTGTGCTTCTGCACGTAAATGCTCAACGTCTGGGTCATAGCCATTAGACCTAATTAAATCTATATACGCGTTTATATCAGTTTCTATACTTCTAGTATATATAGTATTTTTTGTATAAAGTTGATAACTTATATCAAAACTTTTCAATATTTCAATTGTATAGTATAAATCTTTAGGTATCATAGGAGTAATACTGATGATATTACCATTTTTATCATAGACAATACCACCATTAAAACTAATCACATCACAATTAATATTTTCTTCATTTAAAGCTGGTAAAGCTTCATAATAGGCTCTCCCAGTCGCTACTACAAATTCTATTCCTTGATTTTTGGCATAATTAATAAGTTCTACATTCTCTTTTGGAATTTTGTGGTTATGATTTAATAAAGTTCCATCCATATCACTAGCTATTAATTTTATCATAAAAAATTTAGAAATACGATAGTAAATCGTATTTATCCCCTTTCTTAAGTGTAATTTGATTATAACATATATATAAGAATATTGTAAGAGAGTAATAGAATTTCACTATGAATTGAGTTCAATTTCTATTATTAATTGTGTATTTATGATAAGATAGAAGATAACTATATTGTTTGTAGAGAGTGATATAATATGATAATTAAAGATATAATAAAAAATAATAATTTAGAAGAATTATTTGCTAATGTGAAAATTGGTATAGAAAAAGAAGGACAACGTGTTTTAAAGAATGGGGAAATAACTAAAACTAATCATCCAAAAATATTTGGAGTAAGACACGAACATCCTTACATCCAGACTGATTTTGCTGAATCACAGGTCGAGTTGATAACAACACCAGAAAATAACGAAAAAGATGTTTTAAGGATTTTGAATGCTATTCATGAAGTTACATTAAAAAATATGCCAAAAGATGAATATATTTGGCCTTTGAGCATACCTGCGATATTACCAAAAGAAGAAGATATCAGAGTTGCACAATTTGAAAAAAAATCTGATATCACGTATAGAGAATATTTGGTAGAAAAATATGGAAAATATAAGCAAATGGTATCAGGTATACATTATAATTTCCAATTAGATGATGTGTTAATGGAAAGAATATCTGAAATTACTAAAAAAGATCTTGTAGGTGTAAAGAATGATGTTTATTTAAAACTAGCTAGACAATTTTTAAGATATCAGTGGCTATTAGTTTATTTATTTGGTGCTTCACCATTTGCTGAGGATAAATATTTTACAGATGGCAAAAAACCAACTGACTTTGTAAGAAGTTTAAGAACTAGCAGATATGGTTATGTAAATGAAGATGATATTAAAGTATTATATAGTTCGTTAGAAAGATATATTAAAGATATAACAGGATATGTAGAAAATAAACAATTAATAGCTGAAAAAGAATTTTATTCTAGTGTCCGTTTTAGAGGTGCAGATACTATCAAAAAATTTCCAAATCAAGGAATTAAGTATATTGAATTTAGATTATTTGATTTAAATCCATTCGCACCTTTCGGTATTTTAGAAAAAGATATTAGATTTGTACATTTATTCATAAAAACTCTAGTTTGGTTAGAAGAAGAGGATAAAAATACTTCTGAATCTTTAGGGTATGAATACAGTGAGAATGTAGCACTTTCACATCCAATGGAAAAGGTTAAGTACGAAGAAGAGGGACTGTGGCTATTAAATCAAATGAAAGATATGGTAGAAAAAGTAGGTCTACTAGAAGATGATATTGTTTTAATAGATGAAAAGATTGAAGAATTAAAAAATCCTGAACTTACTATAGGAGCTAGACTTTTAAAAGAATATCAAAAAGAGAATGATATGGTTAAAGTAGGAATGAAGTTAGCTAAAATTTATAAAGAGGATGCTTTAAGAGAATATTATTCATTAAGTGCATATTCTAATATGGAACTGTCTACACAAGCTGTAATTGAAGATGCAATAAAAAATGGTATTAAAGTTACTGTTATTGATGAAAATGATCAGTTTATTCGTTTAGAAAGCAATGAAAGAGTAGAATATGTAAAAAATGGAAATATGACAAGTAAAGATAGTTATATTTCTCCGTTGATTATGGAAAACAAGGTTGTTACTAAAAAAGTATTAGCTGAAAAAGGTTTTAGAGTACCGAAAGGATATGAAGTTTCTAGTTTAGAAGAAGCATTACAAAAATTTAATTATATAAAAAACAAACCAATTGTAATAAAGCCAAAGAGTACTAATTTTGGATTAGGAATAACTATTTTTAAAAAAGGGACTAGTTCAGTAGAAAATTATTCTAAAGCTGTAGAATTCGCACTTAAAGAGGATAAGGATATACTAATAGAAGAATTTATAGAAGGAACAGAATATAGATTCTTTGTTATTGAAGGAAAAACTGAAGCTGTATTATTAAGAGTACCTGCAAATGTTGTAGGTGATGGTAAATATACAATAAGAGAATTGGTTGAACAAAAAAATTCGGACTTACTAAGAGGAGATGCAAAGAAAACACCACTAAAAAAAATAGAGTTAGGAGAAATTGAGCAACTACAACTATCTGAACAAGGATTAAATTTCGATTCTATATTAGCTGTGAATGAAGTGGCATATCTTAGAGAAAATTCAAATATCAGTACAGGTGGAGACTCTGTGGATATGACAGATGAGGTTCATGATAGCTATAAAGAGCTAGCTGTTCGAATATCGGATGCTATGATGGCTAAGGTCTGTGGTGTAGATCTAATAATTTCAGATATAAAAGAAGAAGTTAGTGCAACTAATTATGGGGTTATCGAAGCCAATTTTAATCCTATGATGATGATGCATATTTATCCACATTCAGGAAAATCAAGAAGATTATCGCTAAATGTATTAAAAATGCTATTTCCAGAAAAAAATATAAAATAGATTGCCAGTAAATTTCTAATGCTATATAAAGATGATAATGTAACCCAAAAGGTTAAGTTATTGTCTTTTTTTATGGTTAGGAATAAAAAAACAATTGTAATATTATGAAAGCATGAAAATAATATTTTCACAATATAAATTTTTCTATAAAATTTTATATATTTTCCTGTAAAAACATATAAAATTTTTAATTACAAAAGCGACTCAAAAGGTTTTGTAATTATTGATATGAAAAATAATATATCTTACATTTAAATATTAATAATAGAAATCGATTGCATGTGTGTAAAGTAAGAAACTAAAACATTTACAAAAAAAATAATAAATGATATAATCTATCTGTATGCAAAGGTATACACGTCATAATAAATAAGAATTAAATAAAAGGAGGTACTAAGATGGTAGGAATTATCATCGCGAGTCACGGTGAATTTGCTGCAGGAATTAAACAATCAGGTTCTATGATTTTTGGTGAACAAGAAAAAGTAGAAGCAGTTGTATTTATGCCAAGTGAAGGACCAGAAGACTTGCAAAGAAAACTTCAAGAAGCTATTGCTAAAGTAGATTCTGAAGAAATTCTTTTCCTTGTCGATCTTTGGGGTGGAAGTCCATTTAACCAAGCTAACAAGTTATTTGAAGAAGCACCAGAGAAGAGAGCAATCGTAGCAGGATTAAACTTACCAATGCTTATTGAAGCATATGCTAGTAGATTCACTATGACAACAGCTCATGAGATTGCAAAAGCAATCACACCAACAGCTATTGATGGAGTTAAAGTTCGCCCTGAAGAACTACAACCAAAAGCAGAAGTAGCTGAAAGTACAACAGCTGCACCTCAAGGAGAAATTCCTGAAGGTACAGTACTAGGAAATGGGAAAATAGAATTTGTATTAGCCCGTATCGATACTCGTCTACTACATGGACAAGTTGCTACAAACTGGACAAAAGCAACTCATCCAAACAGAATTATTGTAGTTTCAGATTCAGTATCAAAAGATGAATTACGTAAAAAACTTATTGAGCAAGCAGCTCCTCCAGGAGTACGCGCACACGTAATTCCATTAGATAAACTTGTTCAAGTTTATAATGATCCAAGATTTGGTGATACAAAAGCGTTATTATTATTTGAAACACCACAAGATGCACTTACAGTAATTGAAAAAGGAGTAGAGATTCCAGAATTAAACATCGGATCTATGGCTCACTCAGTTGGTAAAGTTCAAATTAATAACGTATTATCATTAGATCAAGAAGACGTAGAAGTATATAAAAAACTTCGTGATTTAGGAGTTAAATTTGATGTTCGTAAAGTATCTAACGATTCTCCATCAGATTTATTCAAACTTATTGAAGCTAAATCAAGTGAAGGTTTAAAATTATAATTTAATAGAAATTAGGAGGACACTATGGAATTTAGTATTCTAACAGTTATATTAGTCCTAATTGTTGCGTTATTAGCTGGTATGGAAAGTATCTTAGACCAATTCCAATTCCATCAACCAATTATTGCTTGTTCATTAATCGGTTTAGCAACAGGACATTTATCAGAAGGTATTATTTTAGGTGGGGCTCTTCAATTATTAGCACTTGGATGGGCTAATATTGGGGCTGCGGTTGCTCCAGATGCTGCTTTAGCATCAGTAGCATCTGCTATTATTTTCATTAAAGCTGGAGATTTCTCAGCTGAAGGACGTATTATTGCTATTGCAACAGCTGTTACATTAGCTACAGTTGGTCTTGTACTTACAATGGTTGTTCGTACACTATCAGTAGTTATTGTTCACCAAGCTGACCGCGCAGCAGAACACGGTAACTTCCGTGGAGTTGAATTCTGGCACTACGTAGCACTTGCAGCTCAAGGATTACGTGTTGCTATTCCAGCAGGGTTATTAATGTTCATTCCATCATCAGTAGTTCAAAAAGCCCTTGAATCTTTACCAAAATGGTTCACAGAAGGTATGGCAATCGGTGGAGGAATGGTAGTTGCGGTTGGTTTCGCAATGGTTATCAACTTAATGGCAACTAAAGAAGTATGGCCGTTCTTCTTCTTAGGATTTGCATTAGCACCAATTAGCCAATTAACATTAATCGCAACTGGTATCATTGGATTATGTTTAGCTATTATTTACCTAAACCTTTCTAAAAACAAAGGTGGCGGTGGTGGAAATACTTCATCTGGAGATCCACTAGGCGATATCTTAAACGATTATTAATAAGGAGGAACTACAAATGTCAGAGAAAAAAATTACATTAAGTAAAAAAGATCGTCGTAGCGTTATGTTACGTTCTCAGTTCCTTCAAGGTTCATGGAACTATGAACGTATGCAAAATGGTGGTTGGGCATTTGCTTTAATCCCAGCGCTTAAAAAATTATATCCAAATAAAGAAGATGCTACTTTAGCATTAAAACGTCACTTAGAGTTCTTTAATACTCACCCATATATTGCAGCACCTATTCTAGGGGTTACACTTGCTTTAGAAGAAGATAAAGCAAATGGAGCTGATATCGATGATGCAGCAATCCAAGGGGTTAAAGTTGGTATGATGGGACCATTAGCAGGTATTGGGGATCCAGTATTCTGGTTTACAGTTCGTCCTATCCTTGGAGCTATCGCAGCTTCATTAGCAACTGGTGGTTCAATTATTGCACCATTATTCTTCTTTATCGCATGGAACTTAATCCGTATTGGATTCTTATGGTATACACAAGAATTTGGTTATAAAAAAGGTTCTGAAATTACAAGTGACCTTTCAGGTGGTATCTTACAAACAATTACAAAAGGAGCTTCAATCCTTGGTATGTTCGTAATGGGGATTTTAGTTCAACGTTGGACTAACATCAGCTTCCCATTGGTAGTTTCTAAAGTACCGTTAGATGAAAAAGCATTTATTCATTTCCCAGAAAAAGGCACACACATTACTGGTGAAGTATTACAAGATATTGTTACAAAAGCAACAAGTGGTAAATTCTCATTAACACCAGAAAAAGTTATAACATTACAAGATAACTTAAACCAACTTATTCCTGGATTTGCAGCGTTATTATTAACATTCGTTTGTATGTGGTTATTAAAACGTAAAGTAAGCCCAGTAGTAATAATCTTCGGATTATTTGCTTTAGGTGTAATTGCTCACGTAGCTGGTGTAATGTAATAAAGTTTAGGAAGTTGAGTCAAAATGGTCTCAACTTCCTTTTTAAAATTAACTATGGAAAATCTATAGGAGGTGAGAGGAAATGGTAATGTCTATGAATAGTAAGGTGGTATACACAACTAAAGCTAATTGCCTTACTGGTTCAATTGGAAATAAGCATGGAGATGTTATGGTAGGAGATAAGGCTTTTGAATTTTATAATCATAGAAATCCTGAAGATTATATTCAGATACCATGGACAGAAATAGATAAAGTTAGAGCTCAAATGTTTTTTAGAGATAAATATATTAGAGGATTTTTTATTGATACAAAAAGAGCAGGGAGTTTTAATTTTATTGTAAAAAATTCTGGAAAATGCTTAAAAGAAATGAGAGAATTCATTGGAAATGACAAGATAGTAAGGAATAAGCCAGTGTTATCATTAAAAAATTTATTTAGAAAAAAAGATTAATACTTTGATATTAGTCTTTTTTAATTTTAAAAATATTTTCATGAAAACGCATTGCAAACATCATATTTTTCTTGCATTTTCATGATTTTTATATTAAACTATAGTTGAAAATAAAAATCAGTATTATAACAGTAAGTTATTGTATCAATTAAAATTTTTAAAGAAGAGGTAAGAAGATGGAATTATCAGCAAATTCTCCAACGCGAAAGCAAGGAATTATTATGTTTGCTATCCTAATTACTGCATATGTAGTATTTGCTACTAACTGGGTGGCGGGATCGAACTTGTCAAAACAAATAACAGATCACTATTTTAATGGAGAAAAGGTTTCTCCAATAATATCGGAAGTTGTAAACTATACTATAACTATAGCAAGAATTATAGCTAATTTACTTGCTGCTTTTATATTAATTAAATTACATCCAAGGAAAGCTGCGATTTTAGCACTATTTTGTTTATGTTTTTCATTTTTCGCAATATTTACTCATAATTATTGGTTATATACATTTTCTAGAATGATTATGGCATTTGGGGGATCAATGATAATTGTGTTTATAAACTCATTTGTGGCTAAATTTATACCGAATGATAAGAAAATAATGACTAGTGCAATTATCACCGCTGCATATAATGTTGGAGCTGCATTAGTTGCTATTTTATTCTTGTTATTTAAAGAACATTTTGTGGATGACTGGCGTTATACTATGATAGGATTTAGTATTTTCAGTATAATTCTATTTATCTGTTGGTTAATTTTTTCTCATGATTTTGAACCAACAATTACTTGGAAACATCCTAACTATTTTGTTTATAAGTTGTTGATTGAATCAAAAGAAACATTGCATGAAGAAGAAGTTAAGAAATATACTTATGCCGATGGATTTAAAGATAAATTTATTTATGTATTTTCACTTGGATTTGGTGGTTTCTTATTTTTATATGTTATGCCGTTAGTGTCGCTTCCTAGAGTTGTAGCAGAATATGCCCATAATACAAGTTTTAAACCAGAGTTTATGATATTAACTGTAACTCTTGGAGGAATAATTGGAACTTTATTTAGTTTAATAATCACTAGAAAATTAAATTTTAGAAGGAACCCTTTTTTAATCGCTCATGGAGTATTAATGATTGGATTCATGGCATTAGGATTAGCTTTTGTTTCTACTAATGTTGTGTTATCTTATGTTATGTTTAGTTTATCAGGATTTTTCATGTATTCACAATATCCAGTATATTTAAATCTTCCATATGAATTACCAAATATGAATTCTCAAAGATTAACGATAATGTTTGGAATTTTCTGGGCTTTTGGATATGCAATTTACACATTATTTAATTTTACGTGGAGTCTAGTCTTGAATCATATGGGATATAATTCTTCAATAATATTCTATTTATTAGGAAGTGTAATGTATATTATTTTTGTATTCACATTCCCTGAAACAAGACCAAAAAAATAATTAAAAATCTTTAGAGGTAGCATATATTTCTAAAGATTTTTTTGTTATGATAATCTCCTATGTAAAATAATTTGAGTGGGTATATTAATTTGATTTTAAGTAAACTTTATACAATACTAGAAATGCAAAATAGTAGGTTGTGTATTAAAAATATGATATATTATCCTTAAAAGTAAAAGAAAAAGGAGAGAAAATATGAGTAAAATAAAAAAAACAGCATTAATTGGAGTTGTAGGAGCATCGGCACTAACAGCAGGATATTATACTTTTGTAAAGCCTAGTACGCAAAGTTTAACGACAAACTCTACACCTCAAAATACAAAACAAGAAGCACAAAAAGAAAGTAAAAAAACAAAAAGTACAAGTACTAATACTACGTCTTCTTTAGGAAAAGAGAATGTCACATATAAAGATGGTACGTACACAGGGGGAGTAACAAAAACAAACGTAGGGAATTTCCAAGTTAGTGTAGACATTCAAGGTGGAAAAATAGCCAATGTAAATGTCTTGCTTCAACCAAATGAGGAATTTTCACAAAGTATTAATAAAACAGCACTTCCAAAGTATGTTGAGGAAGCAATAGTTGCTCAAAGTAGTGATATTGCATTAGTATCTGGAGCATCTGAAACATTCGAAGGATTTAAAGGTTCTTTACAAGATGCATTAAATAAGGCAAAATAAAATGTTTAAGTTTAAGACCTATGTATTGAAAAGAATGAACATGCCGTTCACAATAGCCTTTGTTAGGGATAGTTTTGATGAAATTTTAATAGACGCGTTGAATCAAATTGTTTATGAGATTGATAAATATTTACAAAACGTGGAAGAGAAATTTTCACCGTTCTTATCAGAAAGTTTGGTCAGTAGGCATACTGACTTAGGTGAAGAATTACAAGATGATTTTTTTGATATAGAATATCAAGAAGTCTATAGCAGGTCTATAATCGCTAAAAAAGAAACTCAAGGTTTATTTGATCCATTTTTTAATGGAAAATATAATCCAACAGGATTTGTGAAGGGTTGGGCAATAGAAAATGCCTTTATGAAATATATAAAGCCGCTTATTGATAATAACATAATAGAAGCAGGAGCTATTAATGGTGCCGGAGATATACAAGTTGGTACTAGACTTGATAGTAATTTTTCTTGGGAAATCGGGATAGAGAATCCTGAAGACAAGGAGAAAATAATTGCTAAGTATAGTATAAAAAATGGAGCTGTGGCAACTTCGGGGCTTAGTAAAAAAGGCCAACATATTAAAAGTGATAATGATATTAATCATGTTCAAGTCACGGTAGTTGGAACATATCTATCAGATGTTGATGTACTGGCTACTGCAGGAGTAGTTGCTAACGAGAAAATTTGGAGTGAAATAGTAGAAAATAAATTGTTAACAGGGATTTTGTTAACAAAAGAGGGTATAAAAAGAGTTTTTGAGGAGGGAAAAATAACGGATGTTAAGAGATCATAGATTTATATTTAATATGATTTGGTTAATAGTATTGTTAACAATACCGTTACCATTAATAGTAACATTAGGAAATGGTTTGCCGGAGGTCTTTGGAAGTAGAGTACTAGCAATTAATTTAGGGGTATTTGCTTATTCATGGATGCTATCAGCAATTTTTCTATCTTCACAGCCAAAATGGTTAGATAGAATAATAGGATTACCGGATATGTATATAATTCATGGAGTAACTGCAATTTTTGCTGTAATCTTTATGTACTTACATGATCAATTGTTGAAATCATCGGGGCTTATCTCTTTAACAGGTGAATGGGCAATGTATATTTTTATGGCAGTAATCATATATTCACTTGTTTTTATGGCTGGTTGGTTAACTTCAAGAATAAGTATCTTAATGAAAATCAAAAAGATGTTAGAAAAAATCTTTAAACATGAGTTATCTATGTGGATACATAGACTTAATCTAGTAGCTGCATTATTAGCTTTCTCACATGTTCTTTTGATTCCATATATAAGAAGTATAGTTTCATTCATTATTTTAGTTATTTTATATACTGTAATTGCATTCGGAGCTTATGGACACTATGCATATAATAAGTATTTAAATGTGCAAATTGGGCTTTTAAAAAATGTTAGTAAGGTAGATGAAAATATTATGGAATTAACAATTACTACTAGTAAATCAGTTTTAAGAAAAATAGAAGCGGGTGATTTTGCATTTATTTCATTCCCTAATGTAAAGGGAATGAAGGAGCCACATCCATTTTCTATATTGAATATACCAGAGCGAGATGGCTATGTTCAGATGTCAATTAAAGGTGTAGGTGATTTTACAAAAAATCTTTCTAATTTAGAGATTGGAGAAAAAGTTAATCTAACTAGAGGATATGGTGTGTTGAGTTCAATGATTGAAAAGTCAGGTAAGAATGAAAAGTTTGTTCTTATTGGTGGAGGAATTGGAGTTGTTCCTTTACTTGGATTAGCAGATAAATTTGATGATAGAGATATTACATTTTTATATACTGTAAAAAAAGATATGAAATTATTATATCAAGAAAAATTCGAGTTATGGAATGAGAGAAGTAATTTTAAATCATATTCTCAAAATGGAAGATTTACAACAGAGCAATTAGACAAATATTTACCGATTGGTGAAGAGTATAATTATATAATTGCAGGACCAATGGTGATGAATATAGCATATGAGAAAATGCTGAAAGAAAAGGGGATAAAGAAAAATAGAATATTCTATGAAGGATTTAACTTTTAGATGATTTAAAGGATTGTAATACGAAAAGATGTATTACAATCTTTTTTTAGAGGATGAAGATAGTTTTTAATATTTAGATTATTGTATTAGATAAATTATAATGATATGATATAAAAAAGAAAAATAGTAAGGAGAGGAGGATTACTTTGAAAAAAGTTGCAATTATTTTGATACGAAAAGATTCAAAAGGCTTAGTTGATAAAAATATAAAGTTATTCTGTGGGAGACCATTATGTTTTTATACGATTGATGTAGCAATAGATAGTAAAGAATTTGATGAAATATGGGTATCTTCTGATTCTGATAAGTATCTTAGCCTTTGTGAGGAAAAATATGGAAGTAGCTGTAAATACATACGGCGTTCTGCAGAAGTATCTCGTGATTCTTCTACAACTTACGAAACTTTAGAATTTCTATTTAAAGATGTTAAGGAAGATTTTATTTTTATGAATTTACAGGTGACATCACCACTAAGAAAAGTAGATCATATATTAGAAGCTTTTGAGTTATTTAAAAATTGGGCAGTGTCAAGATTTTTGTGTAAACACAATCTGATGTTTTAAATAAAGTTAACT
>NZ_DBHIUF010000032.1:0-13161 GCF_057272915.1 Gemella sp. | reverse complement strand
CCTTGTTGTAGCCCTTGTTGTAGCCCTTGTTGTAGCCCTTGTTGTAGCCCTTGTTCTCTTCCTTGTTGAAGTCCTTCCGCTATCGCCTGTTCCTTTTCTTCTCTAACATAAGCTAGGTGAGCATAATATCCATCAAAGTCTCTTCTTCTCTCATCAAACATACTCTTCTCCTCCTTACTCCATTTTCTTGGATTTATTATACTATCTGCTTGTTCCATTATTTTTTCTGGTTCATGTGTATATGGTTTATTTCCGAAAAATTCTATCCAACGGATTTTTTGGTAATTTTCCATTGTATTTTCTCTGTATTTTTCTATTTCCAAAAATACCATTCTTATTAAATTTCTTTTTTCTTCTATACCTTTAAATTTAACTTTTAATTCTTCGTAGTTTTCATCATCTCGCATACTGAACGTATGAATTGCTCGATTATCATCAAAATATGGTTTCTCTGTTATTGCTATTGCATAAACCGGTATTAATTCTTGAGATAAATAATGTGTATCTACTCCTTCTTTTTTATACTTATCTAAGTTTTGCGAAACTTGTTCACAGATGTATAACCACAATCTTTTTATAAAATCAACCTGCATAGCTACTTGAATTTCTATAATTACTTGAGTACCATCGTCTAATTCTGCTAGTACATCCACGTGCGTAACAAATGGTAGCAAATCTTTATACGGCTTAGCATGGATTTGTGCACCATCTAAAAGTTTTACAGAAGCTACTGGTAAGTCTAATAAATCTCTTATAAATTGTGCCGTTACCTCAGTATTACTAAATACTTTCTTCGCTACTAAATCCATCATTGGTCGTGCGTCTTTATTTCTTATGTTTTCCATTTTGAATCCCCCTATTTTCATTACTTAATAATATTTTTTAATTTTAATTTCTACCCTATTTCTATCTTTATTATACTAAAAAAAAATTATTTTTTCTATTGATATCATAGATTTTATCTTTAAACAAACATACTCAAATTTCTAAATAAAAAATGTAAAAGTGTTACATTTTAAATATAACCATCTTTTACATTTTTTCCATTATATTGTATTTATCATTTGCATTGTTAATGAATTAATTTTTTGACTAAAGAATTTTTTAATTGCTGGATCTAATTCTAATCTATCCAACGCTAACTCGAAATCTTCTAACCAGTATTTCGCTTCTTTTATTGATATTGGTAATTTCATATGTTTTCTTCTCAAATCAGGTGTTGCAAATACAGAATGACCTGGTTCTCCAAGAAATAATCTAAAAAATCTTTTTTGTTCTATTTTAATTTTGTCAAATCCTTCAACAAATAAAAGATTGATTCTATCATCATTAGGTATTATATCATCATACATATACATAACTAATTGATCAATTTTTTCTTCTCCTATTTGGTCATATAAATTCATCATAACCCTCCACAATTTATACATATTTTATTCACTTTTTGTCCTTAATTATATTAAACTACATAAAAGATTTTTTTGCAATTAAAATACTTTCACAATGCATAAAAATCTAACTTTAGATAATTAAAAAGCGTAAATTAGGTTCACCCTACTCTACGCTTTAATAATACTATTTTAATAATTTTTTAAATGCTTCTACTTTATCAGTTTTTTCCCAAGTAAATTCTACATCTTCACGTCCAAAGTGTCCGTAAGCTGCTGTTTTCTTGAAGATTGGTTTTCTTAAGTCTAAAGTTTCGATGATTCCATTTGGTGTTAAACGGAATTCTTCTTTAATAGTTTTAACGATATCCCCTTCATCTACTTTTGATGTTCCGAATGTTTCAACAAAGATTGATACTGGGTGAGCTACTCCAATTGCATAAGCTAATTGTACTTCTGCTTTATCGCAGATACCACTTGCTACAATATTTTTGGCAATGTATCTAGCCATATAAGCTCCTGATCTATCTACTTTAGTAGCATCTTTACCACTGAATGCTCCCCCACCGTGACGAGAGAATCCACCGTATGTATCAACGATAATTTTACGTCCTGTAAGCCCAGCATCTCCAACTGGTCCACCAATTACGAATCTTCCTGTTGGGTTGATGAAATATTTAGTATTTTCATCTAGTAAGTCTTTATCTAGACATGGCTCAATTACGTATTTTTTAATATCAGCATGGATTTGCTCTTGACTTACATCTGCATCATGTTGTGTAGAAACTACAATTGTGTCAATTCTATTAACTTTGTGATTTACATCGTATTCGATTGTTACTTGTACTTTTCCATCTGGACCTAAGTATGTAAGAGTTCCATTTTTTCTAACTTCTGCTAATTGTTTTGAAAGTTTTTGACTTAGGTAGATTGGTAGTGGCATAAATGTTGGTGTTTCGTTAGTTGCAAATCCAAACATAAGACCTTGGTCTCCAGCACCTACTTCATTTTCTTCTTTTTGTTGTTTTGTTTCTAGCGAATTATCAACTCCAAGTGCGATGTCTGGAGATTGTTTATCTAAACCAACAAGTACTGAAATGTGATCACCTGAATATCCTTTATTAGGATCATTATATCCAATTTCATTAATTGTATCACGTACGATTTGTTGGAAGTCAACATTTGCTGTTGTAGAAACTTCTCCTATAAGCACTGCTAATCCTGTGTTTACACAAGTCTCACAAGCTACACGTCCATACGGATCTTGCTCTAAAATCGCATCTAAAATCGCATCTGACACTTGGTCAGCAATTTTATCTGGGTGTCCTTCTGTAACTGATTCTGATGTAAATAAATATGTTTTGCTCATTTCTTTCTCCTAAAAATATTTTTGTCTGATATTAATACAAATCTTCTCTAAATCCTTAATATCTCATTAATTATAAAATAAAAGACCTTATCTCATAGACAAGGTCTTTATTATTACCTCATCGTTCAAAGTAAACTTTGCTAAGGAAAGCACCTTAATCAATTGATTAGGTTGCCGGAGTTCAACGGGCCTTATCCCTCACTCACTCTTGATAAGTATTTATATTTCTTTTATCAGCATATTAGATTTTAATATACTTTTTCTAATTTGTCAAACGATAAAGTAAAAATGATATAGTAAAATCAATATTCAATATTGTATTTACTTCTTTCTTGGAGAATTTTTTCCTTTAACTTCTCCGCTTCTTTAATTGAGATTGATAAAAATCGTCTTATCGACTTGAATTTTCTCCTTTTTACACTTAACATATAGAATATATTTTAATATTATTGTTACATTACCCTTCTTCTATGATATAATTAACTTGTCGTTGATAACAAATCAAATCCTGCGATAGTAGGAGGTGATAAAATACTTTTATGGAAATACTTACTCAAACAGTGCTTAACATTACGGGGCTGATCCAAAAGTACTAGATTTTAAAAATAATTTACATGAAAACTCATAGACGCAGTGGTTTATTGATATCTAAATTCGCTTTATAAAAGCTCTTTAGATACCTAATAAACTATGCGGGGGTGACTCGACAAAATCGATTTCTCCGAAATCACGATTTTTGAGTCACTCCCAAATGGCTTGATGAAAAGCACTCTAATATACAACGATAAGCCTTATTATGTTCATCATAATAAAAACACTAGCATTGTAACGGGTGCTAGTGTTTTACTTTTATGTTTTTACTTACTCTTTATACCTATATTCTAAACTAATATCAGCTAATTGTCAAATAAAATTCTTGAAATGATATAGTAAAATCAATATTCAATATTATATTTACTTCTTTCTTGGAGAATTTTTTCTTTTAACTTCTCCGCTTCTTCAATGGGCAGACAATCAATCCATAATTTGCTATATATTCCCGTTACTTGTATATTAGCCAATTTAAACTTATTTAAAATTGGTCCTGTATGTATCGTAACATCTTGGATAGTATTATAAGGCAAAGTTTTTTTACTCTTAAAAAATACTCCCTCAACTTCCGATACTCCCATATCATCTATCTCATAAGAATAATTTCTAATTACTAAAGGTGGAATAACTAAAGCCACTATAGCGTATATTATTAATATCACTAATATACCTAGACCAAGAAACTTATAATTTATTTCCGTTTTAAAATAGTCATATACACTTTTACCAATAACTGGTGATAAGAGAACTAGAGCATATATCCCAAAGTGTATTCTTATATATTGTACAGACCTCTGTGGTAAATTACACGATTTTTTTTCAAATATTCTACTCATAACCTACCTCCGAAACTATAAAATCTCTTTCTAATTTTTCTTTGTATCCTCTATCATAATATTTCAACTTAATATCTGAGTTTACCCCAATAGAATTTATTGATATATGAGCAAGATTTCTTTTACTCATAAAATAGTTCGTCCTACTATTAATTGTTCCTACTTTTTTCACCTTAATGAATTCTGTTATTATTGTCAATTGTCTCATAAACGTATTCTTAAAGTAATGTCTATCATAAGAAAGCTCGTTATATTTCAACATATAGTTTTTAACTAAAATACTATACGAAACTAAGATAAGATAAAGAGCAAGCGAACTCAAAACTTTATACTCTATCTTCAAATCAATATTAGCAAAATATACTATTGCAAATACTATTATCGGTAGAGGACTGCAATTAAACAAACTCCAACGATACAAAGCAATTCTAGCTTTTCGTTGTATTTTCTCACTTTCTAAACTTTCATAGTACTCTAAATCAATATCTAGATTATTTTTCACAAAATTTTGTGCAAAATCTTTTTTTACTAGAGGTAAGACATCTATCGTAGATTTTTGTTCACTTAAATCTTCTGATACGTTATTAGTTAAGGTTTCAACAGATAATTTCGCAAGTCCGAAGAAACGATAGCGCAAAGGATATATCAATTTTACACTTTGAATTCTGTCAATATCAATAACTAATGATTTTTTATTTAACAGACCATATTTACACAGTAAATTATTATCTTTTGTCGTCAGGATAAAGTTATAATATTTTACAATCGTATGAACAATCGATGCAATTACTACTAAAATCATAAATATCCCAATTATTATAAATATGGCTGTTACGTTGCCCGCGACTGACTTAGCATTTTTTTGAAGAAGATCGTCAAAATAAGCTTCATTGTCGAAGAGATATTTGAATACATCTCGAATCTTACCATTTAATGCTAATATTAACCCTAAAGCTGCAAAGAACCTAACCCTAAGTAGTCCATAAAATGCAAGGTCTTTCACAGACAATCTTAGTATTTCTTTTTGAATTTCTTGAATTCTTTCTTCTTGATCTGAAGTTATATCTTCTGATTCATCTTGATCTTGTTTTAATTCTCTTAGTATGTCAATTAAGTTTAATGCGACTTCCTTCTTCAGAGGTTTTATCCTAATTTTACCTCCAACAAGATTAATATCCACCGAAAGCAGATTAAATGCTTGATACAATACGTTAGAACTCATGTCTATTGATTGGATATTTTCAAGATTTATATTTTTTGCTTCTTTATTTATTATTCCTTTTGTATAAATTAGTGCTCCATCACGTACTTCATAACTTTTTAGGAAATAATCAAATATACCTATTACTATTAGTAAAAGAAATCCTGCCAAAACTAGTAAATAATATTTCCAATTTTGCTCTTTTAATGCCAGAATCATAAAAATACCAAACAATCTAAATCCAGTAATTACAGAATCCATAATAACCATAGGGTGTACTCGACTTTTTTTAATATTCTTCATCTTTATACCTCCTATAATTAAGATTGTTTTCTAGTATAATTAACAATAGGTTTTCTAACTGTTCTACATCTTTTTTAGAAACATAAAAGCTTAATTTTTCTGAACCAGTGTTTATACTAATCTTGTAAATATTGAATTTTTTCGACAATATATTTTGTTTAATTGTGTAATCTAGTATATTCCTAAGTGGTGCTACTTCCTCAAACTTAAAGAATGTATATATTAATGTTGAAGCTAGTTTAAAATGTTCATCTGTAATTTCAAAAAATGTATTGTACTCATACTTATCTCTTAACATTACAACTATTACATGATTTAAAAATACTAACCCTAATATTATCCATAGGATAATATAGATATCTACACCGAACACTTCTTCAAAACCGATAAGTTTAAAAATCACAGAAGCTACTACAACACATGTTAAACATATTGCCCAAATATTAAAGAAAAAATAATCAACGTATATTCTTCCTATATACTTTCTCATAAAATCCCTCCCTTTTTTATTAACAACCGATAAGATTTAGACCTCGTTCACGTTCAATTGTAGTCTCGTCCCCATGACCTGGATATACTATTTTCGCACCATCAAGCTTAAATAATACATTTCCTAATGAATTTTTCAAGGCATCATAATCTGATCCATATAAATCATAACGACCAAAACCGCTTCTAAATAATGCATCTCCAACTACTACAAATTTACCAAAATCAAATGATACTCCGCCTGGAGAATGCCCTGGCGTTGGTAGAACTGTAAAACTTAAACCAGCAATTTCGTATTTTTTGTTTTCTTCAAATTCAAATTCTGCAGGATCAGTCATAGGCGGTCTTCTTAGACGGAACAATGTTGAACCGTTAAAATCCGGGTTTTGTAACCAATCACGTTCATGTCCTGAAATATATACAGGCACTCCGTAGTGTTTTCTACATTCATCTAATGACATAATATGATCAAAGTGAGCATGCGTTAATAATATAGCTTCGATTTTTACATTTAATTCATCTACAGCTTTTTGTATTCTATCAAAACCTTCTCCTGGATCTACAATAACCCCACGTCCATCTTTATATACTACATAGCAGTTCTCATCTACCATATCCATTACTATTCTTCTAATTTCTGCTTTTGCCATTTTCTCAAAACCTTTCCATAATTATTGTTATCTCTATTTTATCTTATAATTCTTCTATTAACAAGTGTTGATTAGTAGTTTTCTTACTTTACTTATACTATTCCCTCTTCACTTGACCTAATTTTAAAAATTTTTTATACTTGTATAGTATGATTTTCATAACAACTTAATTTTTGGGAGTGACTCAAAAATCGTGATTTTGGAAAAACCAATTTTTTAGAGTCAACCCCGCATAGTTTATTAGATATCTAAAAAGCTTTTATAAAACGAATTTAGATATCAATAAACCACTACGTCTATGAGTTCTCATATGAACCTTGTTGAATTTTAGGACTTTTGAGACATCCCTATTAATTTTCTAAGAAAAAAGGAGATAAAACATGAAATTAAATTCATTCGCTAAGTTTTCATTACTTAGTATTTCAATTTTATTAATGTCACACCTTGCTATTTCTCCAGTAATTCCAAACTTATATAATTTTTATCATGCAAGTAACCCTAATATAGGTCTGGCTTCTGTAGAGAGTTTAGCTACAATACCTGCTATGATGATAACAATTTTTGTTCTTCTTAGTAACGGAGTTATTAAATTTATTGGTAAAAAAAATACAGTACTTCTTGGTCTATTACTAATATTTATCTTTGGTATTGTACCTGCCTTCACTACTAACTTCAAAGTTGTTTTAATTAGTAGACTTTTCCTTGGGGCTGGTATTGGATTATTTAATTCACTTTCTATTAGTATGATAAGTGACTTCTTTGATGAAAATCATCGTGGTACTATGATTGGACTGAGAACAGCATTCTTAAATATTGGTAAAGCATTGACTACATTTATTTCTGGATACCTACTAATTTACGGTATTCAATATACATTTTTAGTTTATGCTCTAGCACTTCCTATATTTATAATTTTCCTATTATTTGTACCAAACGCAGAAAATATAAATAATAAAAAAGTTAGCATTAAATTCCATAAAGAAACTATTATCCTAACTCTTTTAACATTTTTAGTAGGAATTTCGTACATGGGAGCAACTATTAAAATCCCTACTCTACTAGCTGAAAAATATCACTATCAACCAGATGTAGCTAGAAATCTATTAACAATTCTTGCTTTAAGTGGTATTCTTTCTGGAGTTATCTTCGGTATTCTTGTTAAAAGATTCAAAAATCTAACATTACCTGTTATGTTAAGTTTCATGACAGTCGGAAGTGTGTTATTTGCTTTAACAAATAATATTGTTATCTTCTACGTTGCGGCCATCTTCATCGGAATCAGCTTCGTAGGAACAATGTCATTTAACTTCTTCTATATTTCTAAAAAGTTAGAAAATAAATTCATCAACTTTGCGACAAGTGTAATCTTAGTTGGTGGTAATATCGGTGTAATTCTAACTCCAGTAGTACTTACAAAAATACCTGAAGCTCTACACTTAGAAAAATATACAACACCATTTTTCATAACTACTACACTAATGTTAATTTCTACATTAGTTAGTTACGCAATTTTAAGAAACAAAAAATAATATAAACTAAAAAAAGCACAACGCAGAATTTTTTACGTTGTGCCTTTTATTATTAACTATTTAATAATTCTTTATTTTTTTCTAAGAATTCTTTTAATTCTTTATCTGGAATCTGTCTAGCTAGTACTAAAGTCCTCAATGAAACATCATCAAGTCGACATGTTGCAAATACTGTCATATTATCTTCACCTGATATCTTGGTATTCTCTAGCCAGTTTCTTGCACCATCTTTAAACATATTAATAAAAATTTCCTTCTTATCAGCAGTTGTTGGTATCTGATAAAGATTAGTATCTTCATGAACCACTTTAACTCCTGTTACTTCATAATAGTATTTTCTCTCAGGTGTTTCCATAACTACAACTCTATGACTGTCAAAATAATCTTTTTTAGCAAACCAGTTCATATTGTTAAATACTCTTGTATCTAATGTTATCTTCTTCTCCTCAATTCCTGCACGAGCATGTCCAAATACCCATTTTACATCGCCTTGGTCTAATCCAGGTTTATTTTCAAAATCCATAAAAACTGCACCAAGTAAGTGAGCTGGTCTATTATTTATATCATATTCCAAATATTTTGAATTATTAGTAGTTTGTAGTATTGGCTCTTTTAGAGAATCCTTACCATCTCCAGGAACATACATATAACCGATAACCTCATTATTTATTGCCTTTAATTCTTTAAATTTATTAGATAAATAATCTTTTTCAGCTTGATTTACTATATACTCATCTTTTTTCTTAGATTCCTGCGCTGAGTTTATCTTTTGCTCAACTCTAACTTGTGACTCATTAGATTTTGTATTCGTGTATTCATATAATCCAAATGCACCACCGACTGCAATTACAAGTAGTAAGACATACTTGACAATATTACTTAAAAGTGATTTATTGTTCTTCATAAAAATTTTCCTTTCTAAAATTTATACCTTCATATCAAAACTCCAAATTAAATTATATCATAGTTTTTACAAAATTTCTTCAAAATAATATCCATATAGTTACAAAAAAATATGTAAAGTTTCGCGTTTTAGAAAACTTTATAAAAAAGGAGTGACCGAAAATCGTGATTTCGAAGAAACAAGATTTTTGAGTCACCCTCGCTCAGTTTATTAGATATCAATAAACTACTGCACCTATGAGTTCTCATATGAACTTTGTTAAATTCTAGGCCTTTTGGGCCAGCCCCTTGACTTTTAATAAATTGTCATTATTAAACTTTTTTTACATTTAAAAAATCAGTCGGTGGAACATTATCTTTTCCAAAATCTGGTTGTCCTGCAGTAATTAGAATATAATCCCCTTCTTTTGCTAAACCTGACTCCTTAGCGAATTTCGGTGCTAAACTTAGCATTTCCTCCATTGTTAAAGTTTTTTCTTCAATAAATGTTGTTACACCACGTGTTAAAGCTAACTTCCTTGCTTTTTGCTTAGATGGAACTACCGCTAAAATCTGAACTTTCGGTCTATATCTCGCAATAAATTTCGCTGTACTTCCTGATTTTGTATAAGTTACAATATTATTTACATCGATAGAATCTATTAAATATTTAGTAGATAATGATACTGCATGGGCAATATCCATCTTATGATTTTTATACTCATCGTCTTCATCTTCAAGAATTATATCTTGAGTTTCAATATAACTTATGATTTTATCAACTGTTTGTAGTGCCTCTTTTGGATAATTCCCTATAGCTGTTTCTTCTATTAACATGATAGCATCAACACCATCAATAATCGCATTCGCTACATCTGAGACCTCAGCACGTGTAGGTCTAGGATTATAAATCATAGAATGTAACATTTGAGTTGTTAAGATTACCTCTACAATTGCATCATTTGCTTTTCTTATAATTTCTTTTTGAATACTTGGTAAGTTTTGATATGGTAATTCCATACCAAGCTCATCCCTATTAATCATGATAGAATCGGCAAATTTTATAATTTCATCTATATTTTCATATGCCTCTTTACAGTCAATTTTTACGATTAATCCAATATCTTTTTTATCATTTGCATGTAAAATTTCTTTTACCTTTCTTATCTCATCAAGATTACTAACAAATGGACAGGCAACAAAATCCACATCATTTTGACAAGCGAAGTGGACAGTTTCTTCTTCTATTTTTATTAATTTATATTTACTTTCTGCATAAATATGATCTAAATCATAAATTATGGCAGTATTTATTCCTAATTTTTCTCTTAATTCTTTTACTTTATTAATTCTAGCTACACATTCATCTGTACTTCCATAATATGTATCAATCAATACAGCATCTGCACCTTTAGCGACGATTTCTTCTAATAGCTCTTCTGTGCTATTTCCTAAAGTTGCTATAATTTTCGCCTTTCTAGTCATATATAACTACCTCACCTTTTAAAACGTTTTCTTTTTCTTAATTATAACACATTGAATTACTATTTTCTAGATAATTTTTTAAGTTATTAAAGTTTAGAATATCAGTTATTATATTTTTATCTAATTGTTTTCTATTATAGTGCATTAATTAATTTAAAAATAATTCTCTTCTAATACAGTACACACCTTAATTTTCTTGATTCTAAAAAATAATAGAAAATATTATTATTATGAAAATTAAAAAGAGAAGAAAACATTAAATAATATCTTCTTCTCTAATATTACAAATAATAATTCAATACATTAAATAATTATTTCTTTTTTAGGAGTAGCAATTCCAGATTCAAGATAATCCAAGAATTCTCCGAATAGATTTTCCATTTCTGCATATGAGTTTAAAGTATTTAATTCTTTTTTAACTTTTGCTCCACCTTTAATCCCCTTCATGTAGTATGCAGCATGTTTTCTCATTTCATGTACGGCTACTCTTTCAGGTTTAATTTCCATAAGTCTTCTTAAGTGAAGTAGACAAACATCAATTTTTTCTCTTGGGCTTGGTTCTTCTGTTAATTCGCCAGTCTCTAAGTACTTAACTGTACGATATAGCATCCAAGGATTTCCTAGAGCTGCACGTCCTATCATTACTGCATCACAATTAGTATCATCTAACATCTTTTTCGCAAGTTCTGGTGAAGTTACATCTCCATTACCAATTACTGGAATTTTTAATTCTTTCTTTACATCACGAATAACATCCCAGTTAGCTTTACCACTGTACATTTGAACTTTTGTTCTTCCGTGGATAGCTATCGCACTAGCTCCTGCACGCTCTGCATTTCTAGCATTATCCATTATGTAAATATGCTCATCATCCCATCCCATACGCATTTTTACAGTTACAGGCTTAGAAACAGAGTCTACTAGTCTTGCAATTACTTCATATACCTTATCTGGATCAAGAAGTAATTTACTACCAGCATCAACTTTAGTAATCTTTGGTACCGGACATCCCATATTTAGGTCAATAATATCAGCTTCTGTGTTTTTATCAACATACTTCGCAGCTTCTACCAATGTTTCAATCTCCCCACCGAAGATTTGTAAACTTAGTGGACGCTCTCTTGGATCGATATATAGCATATTCATCGTTTTTTTATTGTTAAATAAAATAGCTTTATCACTTACCATCTCAGCACAAACTAATCCTGCACCGAATTCTTTCGCTGTTAAACGGAATGCAGCATTACACACACCTGCCATAGGTGCTAAAACAACTCTATTTGGAATTTCTACTTCTCTAATTTTAAACATTCTTTATCCTTTCATTTTACAATTTTTCTTTATATACACTTATAGGTTCTGTTATTTTCTCTAATGATTCTTTTATATTTTTCCCAGCTATCTCTATACTGCCGTACATTTCTACTAAAGGAGCTAAAACAAAGTTTCTATCATGAATATATTTATGTGGAACAATTAATCTATCATCATTAAAAACTAAATCATCAAATGTGATTATATCAATATCAATTGTCCTATTACCCCAGTGTTCCTTACGAACTCGACCTAATTCAAGTTCTATTTTTTGAATTTTATCTAGCAATTCATATGCTCCTAGCGAAGTTTCTACTTCTATGCACATATTTAAGAAGTTTTGATCAGCTACTCCACCCCATGCAGGTGTTTCATAAATACTGCTCTCTAAAATAATCTTAAGATTATTTTCTTCTATTTTTGCTAAAGCATCTTTTAAATACTGTTCCCTTGGTTCTATATTAGTTCCTAACGCTAGTATAATCATTATAAGTTATAAAACTCCTCACGTGATAGTTTTACTTCTACACCGCATTTTCCAAAATGATATTTTATCGGTGCTCCTGGTTTATTAATTTTTAATTTTATATTTTCTATTTGAGAAAATTCAGTAAAAATATTTTTTAAAATTTCTCCAGCTAATCTCTCTAGCAAATTAAATGTATTAGTCGTAGCAGTTTTTACAACAACTTCTGCTATATCAGCATAACTAATACTATCCATCATTTCATCACTGAACATAGCATTCTTATAATTTAGCTCACATTCTATGTCAAAGATAAACTTCTGACCTAACTTATTCTCTTCTTCGAATAATCCGTGATTAGCAAATACTTCAAGATTATCAATAAATAACACTGTTTTCATGATTAATACCTCTCAATCATTATTTTGCTTAACTATAAAATTTTAACACATTTCGACTTTTTTCTCTAATGATTATACTTACTTCTAAAAAAAAGACTTGAAAATAATGATTTTATAAAATCTTATTCTCAAGTCTCTATAACACACGTGGGAGTGACTCAAAAATCGTGATTTCGAAGAAATCGATTTTGTAGAGTTACCACCGCACAGTTTATTAGATATCTAAAAAGCTTTTATAAAGCGAATTTAGATATCAA
>NZ_DBHIUF010000031.1:0-13473 GCF_057272915.1 Gemella sp. | reverse complement strand
GCAGTCATTATAACTACTACGCTATCCTAAGTCTAACTTTTTGGGGTCAGATCAAACCTTGTCTTTTTTCATTATACCAGCAGCCGGGGTCGAACCGGCACGATGTTGCCATCGCTGGATTTTGAGTCCAGTGCGTCTGCCAATTCCGCCATGCTGGCATATGTATATGATAACACACATAAAATACTTTGTCAATTTAGCAATAATAGGAAACTGTAGAAGAGGTGTGTTCATTGTTATTTAATTTATATTTTAATTACATGGGTTATAATATAATATGGTAGTAAGACTATGTAAAGAAATATTTTTTGAGTGTATTATTATATAATTTATTTTAACTAATCAAATAAAAAATGTAAGGGTAAAACAAAAAGCTTACGTCTACGAGGATAGTCAAGAATTAAACAATGTAAAACAAGTGTTTTTAGTTGACAAATTAAAATATTTTTTCAATAGTATATTGTAAAACTATAACATATGTAGTATAATTATAGGAGTATATAGAATTATAAAAATATTAATGTTATTTTTATAAAGGAGTGTGAGTGCTGGTGGTAGTTACGTTGTTTACATCGCCAAGTTGTACTTCTTGTAGAAAAGCGAAAGCTTGGCTTATTGAAAATGGAATAGACTTTGTGGAAAGAAATATTTTTTCAGAAGCTCTGACAACAAATGAGATTAAAGACATTTTGTCTATCACGGAGCACGGAACAGAAGATATAATCTCATTCAGATCGAAAACTTTCCAAAAATTGAATTTGGATATTGAAAGTATGTCAATTCAAGAATTATATAAAGTTATTCAAGATAATCCAGGAATGCTTAGAAGACCTATCATTGTTGATGATAAGAGATTACAAGTTGGGTATAATGAAGATGAAATAAGAAGATTCCTTCCAAAGGAAATAAGAGTAAATCAATTAAAACAAATAAAAAATATGGTTAAGTAAGTACGCCCTGATACTACTTTTTCCGGTTAATTTAAAGGGCTGATTCAAAAGTCCTAAAGTTTAAAAAAGTGTATATTATAACTCATAGACGCAGTGGTTTATTGATATTTAAATTCGCTTTAAAAAAGCTTTTTAGATATCTAATAAACTGTACGGGGGTGACTCAACAAAATCGATTTCTCCGAAATCGCGATTTTTGAGTCACTCCTTTTTTATGAAATGAAATTTAGTAACAATCCTGTAAAGAAGTTATACAATAAATAAAAGAAAGAGGTACTTGATGGAAAGAGAAGATATAAAATTTATTACTGGAGAAATCCATTTTTTAGAGTTAGTAGAGAAGAAAAGTTCATCATTAGTTTTTAAAGGACCGAATGAAGAAGAAATTAGCTGTAACGAGTCTGATGTAGAAAGTTTAGATGATTATGAAATTGGAGAAGAATATTCAATGTTCGTATATCCTTCTCGTAGTGGGAAATTATTCGCAACACCGAATATTCCAGAAGTTACGGTTGGAGATTATTCGTTTAGTAAAGTAGTAAAAGTTGAAGAAGATAGAGTAGGTCTTGATATTGGATTTTCTCGTGAAATTCCACTTTTAGGTGAAGATTTACCTAAGTTAAGAAGTGTGTGGCCTAAAGAAGGTGATGAACTGTTTATTACTTTACGTCGTGATTTTAGTGGTCAATTATTTGCACGTTTAGCGACAGAGACTATCGTAGCATCACTATATTCTAAAGCTACTAGAAACATGAAGAATAAAGATATCGAAGCTTATCCTTATCGTTTGATGAGAGTTGGGACATTCTTATTAACAAAAGATGGTTATAAAGTATTTGTTCATGAAAGTGAACGTGAAAAAGAACCACGTTTAGGGGAAAAAGTTACTTTGCGTGTTATTGGTGTTAAAGATAACGGAGAAATTAATGGTTCATTTTTACCACGTGCTTACGAAAGAATGGATAGTGATGGTCAAGCTATTATGGATTACATTGAAAACAACGGGTATTGTGAGTTTACAGATAAATCAGATCCAGAAGAAATTAAAGCAGTGTTTGGAATGAGTAAGGGGAGTTTCAAACGTGCTGTTGGAAGATTATTCAAGAATAAACTTATTATGATTGAAGAAGACGGGTTATATAAACGTAAAGGAAGATAAAATTATGAAAAAAGTAAAATTAGATAAAAACGCACTATTAGGTGGAATTGTATTAGAAAATGATAAATATCAAGTGGTACATATGAATCTAAAAGTAGGGAATCAAACAGACTCATATAGTAATGATAAAAATATTTTATTATTAAATATTAGTGGAAAGATTACAGTTTCTTTTGAAGAAGAGGTTGAGACTGTAAATGAATTTGAACTATTGGAAATTCCAGCAGGGGTAGAGCATGTAATAACTTGCCTACAAGATGCGCAGGTTTTTGTAGTAAAACTATAACTTACATAAGGTGGCTTAAATGGAATATCTTTTTAGGCCACCATTATTAATTTTAAAGTAGAGGAATACGATGGAAGTACAATTTTTAGGAACAGGAGCTGGGCTTCCAGCAAAATTTAGAAATACACAGAGTTTTGTGTTTAACTTTATGCAAGAACTAAAAGAGTGTTGGATGTTTGACTGTGGAGAGGCAACGCAGCATCAGATTTTAAAAACAAACATTAAGCCAACAAAAATAACTAAAATTTTTATTAGCCATCTTCATGCTGATCATGTATTAGGGTTAATTGGTTTTTTATCTTCTAGAAGTTTTCTTTTAGATACGAATGCTTCAAAGGTTACTATCTATGGTCCGGTAGGGATTAAAGATTTTATAGAAAAGAACATGATGTTCACACATTGTTCACTTTCTTATAGCGTGGAATATATTGAAATTTCTAGTGAACAGTGTATAATAGATAATAAAACTGTTACTGTTTTTAGCTATCCATTAGCTCATAATATTGAATGTTTTGGATATAAAATTATATTTAAAAAACAAAAAGGGAGCTTAGATGCAGATAAGTTAAGAAAATTAGGAATTATGCCAGGCCCGTTTTATAGAGAAATAAAGGAATCAGATACTTTTGAATTTAATGGTAAGGTGTATAATTCAAGTGAATTTTTATCTGAGGATAAACCTGGAAAAGAAATCTCGATTATACCAGATACAAGATACTTTGAAGGATTGGGTGAATTTGTTAAAAATAGTAATATCATTATTACAGAGTGCACATACTTATTAAAAGAGGATGCACATCATGCGAGAAAAAACTATCATTTAAACATTTTAGATGTTGAGAAGATGATAGAGAATAGTAAGGTTGAAAATTTATTTTTAACACATATTAGTGCAAGATATGATAGAAATATCGAAAAAGATGCTGTGGAATCGTTATGCGATAAATGTAGTGTAAAGGTTGCCCATGATTTAGACGAATATATTTTGTAAAGAGATGGAGGAAATTATGAAAATAGATTTAGAAGAAAAAACTATTGAAGTTGAGAAAATATTCAAAGGTAAAGTTCTTGATTTAGAAGTACATACTGTAACTTTACCAAACGGAGAAACTTCAACACGTGAACTGATAAATCATAGAGGAGCAGTGGCGATATTAGCCCTAACAAAAGATGATGAGGTTATTCTGGTTGAGCAATATAGAAAAGCTATCGAGGCTGTAACTTTAGAAATACCTGCAGGTAAGTTAGAGCCAGGAGAAGATAATAAGAAATTAGCCGCTATCCGTGAATTGCAAGAAGAAACAGGATATGTGGTTAGAGAAGAAAAACTAGAGAAACTTTGTGATGTTCATGTAGCTTTAGGTTATAGTTCTGAATTAATCACTATATATTATGTTGATAATTTAGAATATGCTGGAGAACAAAATCCTGATGATGATGAATTCATTAATTTACGAAAATACAAAGTTGAAGAAGCATTCAAACTTTTAGATAACAATGTTATAACTGATAGTAAGACTATGCTTGCATTATCTTACTTAAAAAATAGGAAAGGCGCAAAATAATATATGACTATTTATGATGAGATAATTAAAATAATTCAACAATCACCATATAAACTAACACCTCAAAGGGAAAAAATTGTTGAGATTTTAGTAGAAAACGATGAACAGCACCTTAGTGCTGAGGAGCTATATTTTATATTAAAAGAGAAAACACCAGATATCGGTATTGCTACAGTTTATAGAACTTTAGATATTTTCTATGAATTAAAAATCTTAGAAAAAATTTCTTTTAGTAATGGTGTTTCTAAATATCATTTAAGACAATCTGTTGATGATGAACTACACCATCACTTAATTTGTACTAACTGTAATAATATAGAGAAAGTATCAAATCCTATATTCAATAAACTTATTGAATACATGAGAAAAGAATATTCATTTGAAGTTCAGGATAACTCTCTATCATTTTATGGTACTTGCGCTAAGTGTAAGGATAAAGGTGGAAATTAATGCATTTTGACAAATTAGAGAAAATATTATTACTTATCTCTAGTGTAGTTTATGTAATATACATCGGGTTTGTTGGAGGTATGATTAACCTGTTTCGAGAATATGTAGGAAATGAGTATTTAAGAACTAAAATTGTTGATCAGATTCGTGAACAAACGCGCCTTACTCAAGATAGTGCTAATGTCTCTACAAAAGATATGCATTTTATCTTTCAAATTATGGGGCAACTTGCATGGTTATACTTTGTACTTTTAGTAGTGTTATTTTTACTATTACTTTTTGTGATTCTAAAAAAGAGAATAAATCACAATATAGTGGCATTTCTATTTTTAGTGTATAGTATATTACTATTAATCTTTAGTTTAGGTATATTATTTATTAGTTGTATAATATACTTCTTCTTAGGAATAAGAATAATATTAATACGAAATTCAGAAAAATATAAGAGTGAAGTATAATTTCCGAGGAATTCAGTTTCTTCGGAAATTTTTTCATTACTTTCTTTAATTTACAACAAAATAATAAGCATCATGTTATAATAAAATTAGAAAGAGTTTAAATAAAATAAGTAGGAGAAAAAATGAACGTTAGAGAGAATTTTGAGACAATAACAAGAGAAATAGCGGAAACTTGTAAACAAGTAGGAAGAAATGCTGATGAAGTGAAATTAATAGCTGTAACTAAATATGTTAGTGATACTAGAGTTGAAGAAGCGATAGAAGCTGGAATTACTGATTTTGCTGAGAATCGTCCGCAAAATTATGTAGAAAGAAAGGATAAATATTCTAATAAGACTTGGCATCTAATTGGAAGTTTACAAACTAGAAAAGTACGTGATGTGATTAATGAGGTTGATTACTTCCATGCATTAGATAGAGACAGCTTAGCTAAAGAAATTGAAAAACGTGCAGAAAAAGAGATTAAATGTTTCGTGCAGGTGAATGTTTCTGGAGAGGAGAGTAAGCATGGTTTAACTTCAGAAGAAGCCATTGATTTTATTAAATCATTGGAACAATATTCAAAAATAAAAGTTGTCGGCCTCATGACTATGGCACCTTTTGTAGAAGATGAAGAAATACTACGTAATTGTTTTAGAAAACTAAGACAGTTACGTGATGAAGTAAAAGGGCTGAATCTATCATATGCACCATGTGAATTTTTATCTATGGGAATGAGTAACGACTATAAAATTGCAATTGAAGAAGGTGCAACTCATATAAGAGTTGGTACTGCATTAGTAGGTTGTGAGTTAAAATAATAAAATATAGAGGAGGGGTAGTATGCAAAGGGTGATAACTGTAGATGATTTAATCGTCACTATTAAATACAGAAGAAAAATGAAAAACATCTATTTAAAAGTTGAGAAAAATGCTGATGTAGTAGTAAGTGCCCCTCCAAGAACACCTAACTATATCATAAAAAAACTTATTCAAGAAAATATAGATGAGATAAAACTTAGAAGAAATAATATCTTGAAGAATGGTCATACTGTTAAAAATTATGCAACAGGTGAAAAACATTATGTTTTCGGGAAAGAATTGACTTTAGAAGTTAGACTTGGAGATAAAAATAAGGTAACTATATCTAATGATAAGTTAATTCTAAGCGTTAAAGATAAATACCAAGATAGAGAACAAATAGTAACCAGGGAACTTAGAAAGTTTTTTTATAATAAATGTTTGGAGTTTCTTAGTAAGTATGAAAAGCTTATGAATGTTCATGCTGAACAACTTAGAATTAAAAAGATGAAAACACGCTGGGGAACATGTAATATTGAAGCGAAAAGAATCTGGATAAACTACGAACTTGTAAAATATCCAGTTGAGTGTTTGGAACATACTATTGTTCATGAACTTACTCATTTGTTAGAAACAAATCACACACCGAGATTTTATACGTTGTTAGGAAAGTACTATCCTAATTACAGAGAAAATGATAAACTAATAAAAAAATTTAGTAAAATATTGAATGGTAGATAGGAAAAAACAGAAGTATTATAATCTTTTTGAAATTTAGTATAAAATTGTAGTAAGTTAAAGAATTTTTTAAAAGTATTTAACTTACTCTTAAAAACAATAATTTAAGTGTGTAACGATTGACTTTTTATACTATTTACTATATAATTAATCAAGAGTTTTTAGTATTTTTATACTAACATTTTTGATGATACTTAAAAGTATTTTTGGAGGAAAAATAAATGTCACAAATTTTAAATAAAGAAGATGGAAAAGTAGTTATCGCTTTTTCAGCAACAAAAGAAGAATTTGCGAAAGGATTAGATCAAGCATTCAAACGTGCAGTTAAACGTGTTAATGCACCTGGATTTAGAAAAGGTAAATTACCAAGAGCCGTATTCAACAAAATGTACGGTGAAGAAGCATTATTCCAAGATGCAGTAGATTTCGTATTACCAGCAGCTTATACAAAAGCTATCGATGAATTAGAAGTTTCACCATTAGCTATGCCTGATATCGATGTTAAAGAAATCAGCAAAGAAGAAGGTGTTAAATTCGAAGCAGTTGTTACTGTTAAACCAAACGTTGAATTAGGTGAATACAAAAACCTTGGATTAGAAAAAGACTCAGTAGAAGTAACCGATGCTGATGTAGAAGAAAGATTAGATAGCTTATTAAGCCGTCAAGCTGAATGGCAAATCAAAGAAGGAGAATCTAAAAAAGGTGATATCGTAGTTATTGACTTTAAAGGATTCATCGGAGACGAAGCATTTGAAGGTGGAGAAGCTAAAGGTTACGAATTAGAATTAGGTTCAGGTTCATTCATCCCTGGATTCGAAGAACAATTAGAAGGAAAAGTTGCACCAGTTGACACAGAAGTTAACGTAACATTCCCAGAAAACTACCAAGTAGCTGACCTTGCAGGTAAAGCAGCTAGATTCGAAGTTACAATTCACGATGTAAAAGAAAAAGTTTTACCAGAATTAACTGATGAATTCGTTAAAGAATTTTCTAAAGAAGCAGCTTCAACTGTAGCTGAATACAAAGAAAAATTAAAAGAAGAAATCAAATTAGAAAAAGAAAACTTAGCAGAAAAATCTTACTCTGATAAAGTAATTTCTACAGCTGTAGAAAACGCAAAAGTTTCTGTTCCAGAAAAATTAGTAGAACAAGAAGTTAACTCTATGTTCGAACAATTCACTGGAAACTTATCTCGTCAAGGATTATCATTCGACTTATATGAGCAATTCACTGGAAAAGGTGAAGCTGATCTTAAAGCTGAAATGAAATCAGACGCTGAAAACAAAATCAAAACTTCATTCGTACTAGGTGAAATCGCTGAAGTAGAAAAAGTTGAAGTAACAGATGCTGACATCGATGCTGAAGTTAAAGAACTTGCTACTATGTACAACATGACTGAAGAAGGAATCAAACAACGTATTAGCGTTGAAGACTTACGTGGTGAGTTAGTAATCCAAAAAACTGTTGATTTCTTAAAAGCTAACAACTAATTTTAGCAAATCATCCTTAAGCATATAGAGTGTCTAACATTCTATATGCTTTTTTTAGAGGAATAAGAAGGTGGGGCTGCAGTTGAACGAATATATTAAAAACTTAGAACGAGAATTTTCTCTAATAAAGAGTGGATTTAAAGAAGAGGAGAAAAGAGCATTATTAGATTATAAATCTAATGATAAAGAGTATGTTAAAAGATTGGCTTTCTTATCATGTGAGTCAAAAGTAAACCAAGTTAGAATGTACGGTGTGTTTCTTTTCGGTTATTTATCAGATGATAGTGATATCTTAACTTTTATGAGAGATGAAGTATCTAAAGCTGATAATTGGAGAGTACAAGAGGTGCTTGCGAAAGCATTTGATGAATATTGTAAAAATACTGGTTATGAAAGTGCAATACCTGTAATTGATGAGTGGCTAAGCTCTGATAATCCGAATACTAGAAGGGCTGTCACAGAAGGGTTACGAATATGGACTAGTAGACCATACTTCAAAGAAAATCCACAAGAAGCAATAAAAAGACTAGCACGATTAAGAGAGGATGCTAGTGAATATGTAAGAAAATCAGTAGGAAATGCGTTAAGAGATATAAGTAGAAAATTTCCAGAGTTGATAAAAGAAGAATTAGAAAGTTGGATTTTGGGAAGTAAAGAAATAAAACAGGTGTATAAACTAGCTAGTAAATTCTTAGGCGGTAACTAATTATTATGAAATAATATATAGTTAACTTAATAAGTTATAAAAGAAGACTGTTATTAGAGTTTTTTATAAAAAAAGCATGTGCAGAGTTGTTATATAAATGTAGAATTAATGTGAAAATTTGAAGGAATTTAGCAATAATTTTAAATGTAATAGGGACAGGATAGGTATTTAAATAAGAATGAAAATCAATGAAAATAAAAAATAATTTAATTACAATAATTTTTTTATAGCTTATATTTGTATTTTTATAATTTTATAATTAATATATTTTAGTAATTTTAACTAAAATATAAATTATATCAAGTATCGATAAATCAGGTATTTATAGAGAAAATTGAACTGAATAGGAGATATATTTTTAGGTTTTTTATATATAAATAAAATGAATGCGTTATTTATTATTGTGTTTTTTAATGAAAATGTAAGGGGGGGACGCCTTTATGAGTTAAATATTTTATTGATTTAAGGAGATTTCTGTTATATAATGTAATTAAAGTATTAATTATCTATTATTACTTTGTCTTTAAATAACAGGTTTCTTGTAGATGTATACAACATATTTAGTTATCTTAAGCAAATAAATTTTTTATTGTAAGGTGTAAAAAAATGGAATTAAGAAGAAAGACCTTAAAATTAATGGGTTCTCATATAGATATTCTTATTTTTGATAGTGTTGATGCTGAGAATATTTTAGATGATGCTGTAGAAATGCTAAAAATGTATGAGCATAGATTTAGCGCGAATGACGATAGTTCTGAATTAATGGAAGTTAATCATAATGCAGGTATCAAAGCAGTCAAGGTTCATCCAGATTTATTTGACTTGATAAAGATAGGGAAAGTTCATAGTTGTGCGCAAAATAGTTTTCTAAATATTGCTATTGGGCCTATTGTACAGACTTGGAGGATAGGATTTAAAGATGTAAAAGTTCCGACTAAACAAGAAATTGATAATCTGTTAGAAATTACAGATCCTAATCAAATAATTTTAGATGAAAGAGATCAGTCTGTCTTTCTTAAGAAAAAAGGTATGGCTATTAATTTAGGAGCCTTAGCGAAAGGGTATATTGCTGATCTTATGATTGAGTATTTGAAAAAAAGAGATGTAGATTCTGGACTTATTAATTTAGGTGGTAATGTATTGGTCTTTGGAGATGCAAAGCACAACCAAGACTTATTGTGGCATATAGGTATTCAAAATCCATCCCAAATAAGAGGGAATCATTTGTTTACTATAGGAATAAAAAATCAGTCTGTGGTGACTTCTGGTATTTATGAACGTAATTATACAGAGAATGGCAAAACATATCACCATATACTAAATCCTAAAACAGGTTATCCTGTCGAGACCGATGTAGCTGGTTTGTCCATAATCTCAAAAAAATCTGTTGATGGAGAGATTTGGACTACAAGGTTATTTGGAAAACATGTTGAAGATATTATGGATGAAATAAATAGCTTACCTGATATAGAGGGTGTTGTAGTTACAACTGAAGGTAAAGTCTATTATACAAGCGGAGTGCTAGATAAAATAATATGTTAGATAAAGATATATTGAAGAATACTGAACATACTATTAATTTAAGGAGGCTTTATTAAAGTGGCTGAAGTAAAGAATAAAACAAATGTTAAAAAAGCAAAACAAGAAAATCTAGATACAAATAAAGTAGATAGTAAAAAAAATGAGAGAGGAAACAAAAACATGGTAAAATTAATTGGTCTAGTTGGTACAAACTCTAAAAAATCTACAAACCGCCAACTTTTACAATATATTCAAAAACATTTTGCAGGTAAAGCTGACATCGAATTAGTTGAAATTAAAGATCTTCCTTTATTCAACAAACCAGCTAATAAAGAATTACCTGAAGGAGTTAAAGAAATAGCAGCTAAAATTGAAGCAGCAGATGGGGTTATCATCAGTTCACCTGAGTATGACCACGCTGTTCCTGCATCATTAATGAGTGCAATCGCTTGGTTATCTTATGGAATTCACCCATTACTTGATAAACCAGTAATGTTAACAGGAGCTTCATACGGAACTCTTGGATCATCTCGTGCACAAGCTCATTTACGTCAAATGATGGACTCACCAGAAGTTAAAGCTCGTGTAATGCCAAGTTCTGAGTTCTTATTAGGGCATTCATTACAAGCTTTTGACGAAGCTGGAGATATTTCTAACCCAGAAACAGTAGCTAAATTAGATAGTTTATTTGCTGATTTCTTATTATTCATCAAAATTACTGAAAAATTAATTAATGCACATAAATTAGCTGAAAAAGAAATTGAAAACTTCTCTTGGGAAGATTTAAAATAGGATAGGAGTGTAGACACATGAAATTAGTAGGAATCGTAGGTTCAAACGCGGAAATTTCTTATAACCGCAAATTAATGGAATTTATAGCAAAAGAATATAAAGATTTATTCACTTTAGAATTATTAGACATTACTAACTTACCAATGTTTAACCAAGATGAAGATCATTCAAGAGAAAACAAAGATTTATTAGTAATGAACCGTAAAATTTTACAAGCTGATGGTGTTATCATCGCTACACCTGAGCACAACCACACAATTACTGCATCACTTAAGAGTGCATTAGAGTGGTTATCATTCGAATTACACCCACTTGAAAACAAACCAGTAATGGTACTTGGAGCTTCATACTATGATCAAGGATCATCTCGTGCTCAATTACACTTACGTCAAATCTTAGACGCTCCAGGTGTAAACGCGATTGTATTCCCAGGACATGAGTTCCTTTTAGGTAAAGCTAAAGAAGCTTTCGATGCTGAAGGTAACTTAAAAGACGACCGTACGGTAGGTTACTTACGTACATGTTTAACTAAATTCGTTAAATTTGCTACAGTAGCGCAATCATTAGCAGAAAGAAAACCAACACCGCCAGAAGACTTAACAGCTAGTGGAAAATGTGATACAACAATTGAAGGTGTTGATGGAAATGCTGATGACTGGTATGAAAAAGCAGCTGAAAAAGTTAACGCTGTATCTGGAGATACATATGTTAAACTTGATCGTGGTATCTTAACAGTAGACCAACTTAACTACTTCTTAAACTCTATGCCAATGGAATTAACTTATGCAGACAGCAATAACCAATTCTTATACTACAACTACCACAAAGAAGATTACGAAATGCTTGCAAAACGTCGTCCAGTACAAGTTGGATGTTCATTAGCAAATGTTCACCCAGAGCACCCAGAGAGAATACATAAGAGTGTAAACTGGTTAGTAGGATTACTACGTTCAGGACAAATTGATGTATTCCGTACACACGTACCAACTCACGGACCAGATAAATATGTTGTGCACAACTACCAAGCTATGTACGACAAAAATGGTAAATACGCAGGTATCAACGAGTACATCTTAGACTTCAAACCAATCGTAGATTGGTACTTAAAACAAACAGGTCAATCATTAGTTAAAAATGGAGTACCTGTAGGTCACGGATATGCAGCAGCACCAGCTCCTGCAGCGGCAGATGCAACAAGTGGAGCTTCTGACGCTGGTCATGGTGGAGCAGCACCAGCAGCGCCAGCACCAGCAGCGGATGCAACAAGCGGAGCTTCAGCATAATAAGTTAGAAAAAATGATAAAAAGGCTTAAGGATTATTCTTGAGTCTTTTTTATTTCTAGAGCATATCTAGAGAATATTAAGAAATATTAAGTTATAATATAAAATAAATACACATTAGTGTAAAATAATATTTACTAAATACGGAGAGTATTGTATGAATAAAAATAATGTTCTATCTAAATTATTTCATAGGTATTTTATTGTTGCTTTGAATGGAATGGCCTTAGGGTTATTCTGTACTTTAATTATTGGATTGATTATTAAGCAGATTGCTATAAACCTGAGTGGGAGTTTATCGAGTTTCTTACTTGTTATAGCGAGTATCGCAATGGCATTAACAGGTCCAGTTATTGGTATAGGTGTTGCTCACGCTCTTAAAGCCCCTAAGTTAGTGATCTTAGCATCGGGTGTAGTAGGATTTTTAGGTGCGTTTGGATCAAATCTAGGTACTAATAATTTGCTAGATCAAGGTAAACTGATAATTAGTGGTTCTGGAGATCCATTAGGTGCTTTTATATCTGTAGTTATAGCTGCGGAAATAGGTAGACTTATTTCTGGAAAAACTAAAATAGATATTATTATCACTCCATTTTTAACAATAATAATTGGGGGAATAATTTCTTATCTAACAGGTCCATATTTAATAAAAGGTATGAAAGTGCTTGGTACATTTATACGAGAAGCAACGGAATTACAGCCGTTTATTATGGGAGTAGTTGTTTCTGTTGTTATGGGGATAATTTTAACATTACCTATAAGTTCTGCGGCTTTATCAATAATATTAGGATTATCAGGAATAGCTGCGGGGGCATCTACAGTAGGTTGTGCAGCACAAATGGTTGGTTTTGCGGTTATAAGCTTTAAAGCTAATCGTTGGAATGGATTACTTGCTCAAGGTTTAGGAACGTCTATGCTTCAGGTGCCTAATATTATGAGAAAACCAGTAATTTGGATTCCTCCTATTATTGCAAGTGCTATATTAGGTCCCTTAGCAACTATTGTTTTTAGAATGGAAAATAATCCAGCTGGTGGTGGTATGGGGACATCAGGATTAGTAGGACAACTTATGACTTGGCAAACAATGTCATCTTATACAGCTCATTCGGTACTGTTTATTGAAATATTGTTACTACACTTTATATTACCTGCGGTTATATCATACGGAGTGTATTACTATATGGAGAAAAGAGGCTTTGTGAAAGCTGAAGATTATAAATTAGATTTATAAGAAATTAAGAACGGTTCTTTGTCAAATTCGGTTGATTTTGAAAATTAGGAGGAAGCTATGCTATAT
>NZ_DBHIUF010000030.1:3893-14280 GCF_057272915.1 Gemella sp. | reverse complement strand
GATGTGTTATTAGATGCGTCCGTTGCTGTCGCAGTTACATTTCCTACTGGAATTTTCTCAGATACTGTAATTCTAGCTATACCATTGCTACCAGCTATAGCTGAACCAATTTCTTTACCAGTTGCATCGTATAGCGTAACTGTTGTTCCTGCATCTGATCTAACTTCTACTTCCACAGGGCTGTTTGCATTAGCTTTCCCCTCTAGTGAAGTTTGAATCTCTGGAGCAGATGGTTTCTTAATAACATTTCCATTCAACCTAATCTCTGGTGTTGGGTCACTAGTTCCCACTCCTGCTCCTCTGTGTGTATAAGTTACATCCCCGTTTGCTGCTACTTGTAACTCATCAACATTAACTGATGGGTTCGCTTTTTTCACAGCTGCTTTAACGTCTTGTATTTCTTTTGGAGTTAGATTCGTTAAATTAATTACTGGAACTTTCTCAACTGGTTTCAATCCTGCGAATGCTTCTGTTTCGTATGAATCTACTTGACCATTCTTATTGCTTTCGTGACGTGTTACTACACGGTCTCCTGCTTGGAATTTTTCCTCGCCTGATAGCGTTACTGTAATGCTTCCATCTTGATTTACAGTGATGTTACGATCATTACGACTGTTTGTATATCCATCCGCTGTTTTTGTTAATTGCATTCCAACACCACGAATAGCAACGTGTAATTTATCTCCAGTTTCTACCGTTGTGTTTGGCTTAATTGTTACAGTATTATCCAACTCATTAAATGTTGTTGTAATGTCAACTGGTTTAACTTCCAAGACTGGAACTGTTACTTCTTTTGTAGAATTATCAGAATATGTTAACACTACAGTAGCAACTTTCTCGCCATCTACTTCTGTAATACGTCCGTTATCTTTTAGCACTTTACTAATTGGTTGCGGTTGATCACTTGGAATTGTAACACTATTAATCACTTGGTTTGATTCTGTAGTTGGAACTATACCCTGTGCAGTTGCATCTTTTGCTGCTTTGATTGAAACTTCTGGTATTGATGAAACTGTAATTGTATGCTCTTTCGTTACTGTTGCACCTGCCGCATCTGTCGTTGTATACGTTAAAGTGTAATCACCTTTTTGCAGAGAATCATTTCCTGATAATGTTACATTTTGAGTTCCTTTTCTAATTGTAACACTCAAGTTTTCATTAGCAGTACGACCTACTGTTTTATTCGCATCATCTTCTGTATCTGCTACTGTCACAAGATTTTTTAACCCAGTCATCGTTAAGCTTCCATCCGCTGTGTAATTATGCGTATCTGGTGCTTTTACTGTGATTGTTGGATTTGTATTCGTTGCGTTTGGCGCAAAAATCCATCCCGAAGCTATATTTCCTGCACTATTATCATAGTGTACTCGAACCATCATAGCTCTTGGTGCTGAAGAAATTGTAAACGGAATGTCAGATTTCTGATTTGAGTCTTTAATGTGTAATTTGAATACTCGTTCAGATGGGTTAGAAGTTACTTCTTCTGTTAACTCAGTTGTTGTTTTTCCAGAAGGTCTATTATTAACAGATTCTTCTACTTGCCATCCATTATCAGTTTTCAAAAATCCATATTGGAAACTATGTCCTTCTTTGCTTGCTATTACTACATAGAACTTACCTGCATCATGTGGCACATGAACAGTAATATCACGTCCTGCTTGTAATGGTGTATCAATAGATGCCGCATTACTCAATTGAACATTAGCTCTAGTTGTTGCCGATTCTACATCATACATAACTTGTGTAACCGAAACTGGATTTGTTGATTTTGTATTCGAATCTTGTTTAACGTTTTGCGTTAACACTTCATTAGCTTTCAAATTGTATGTCCAGTTACCATTTTGATCAACCGTTGCTTCACCTGTTTTACCATCTTGTAAAGCAATCTTAACAGTCGCTCCTGCAATACCTGTACCTGAAATACTACGTTCTGTTGAACTTAAATCAGTTCCAAATCCATCGCTTGGAGTTATCGTTGGCGCTGCTGGTTTTGCCACTTTATCATGTGAAATATCTAATGTTGAACCATCTGGGAATGTAGCTACTACAACTTTTGCTCTATCATTTGTACTTCCTGATGTAAATGTTACTCCTGTTGGTAAATTACTGTTATTACGGTTCACTTCTGTAACTTTATCCGCAAAAGTTTGTTTAATTGCTGATGTAAAGTTACCATTTGTAACATCACTATTTCCATAAACTACTTTAGCTGTATCAACTGGATATGTGATAGATGCTCCTTTTGAGTCTGCAAGTGATGAAACTGTAATTGTATGTTCTTTCGTTACTGTTGCACCTGCCGCATCTGTTGTTGTATACGTTAAAGTATAATCACCTTTTTTCAGATACTCATTTCCTGACAAGGTTACATTTTGATTTCCTTTTCTAATTGTAACATTAAGGTTATCGCTTGCTGTATTTCCTACTGTCTTGTTCGCATCATCTTCCGTATCTGCTACTGTCACAAGATTTTTCAATCCATCCATCGTTAAGCTTCCATCCGCTGTATAGTTGTGCGTATCTGGTGCTTTTACTGTAATCCCTGGATTTGTATTCGTTGCATCTGGTGCAAAAATCCATCCCGAAGCTGTGTTTCCTGCACTATTATCATAATGTAGTCGAATCATCATAGCTCTAGTTGCTGAAGGAAGTATAAATGGAACATTTGTCTTTTTATTTGAATCCTTAATGTGAAGTTTTACAACTTTCTCTGAAGCATTTGCTCCTGCTTCTTCTGTTACTTCTGTTGTTGTAGCACCATTAGGTTCTGTTACTTGCCATCCACTAGCTGTTTTAGTAAGAGCGTATTCATAACGCCCAGTTTTTCCTGCAATCTGTATATAGAATTTTGCCGCATCGTGTGGTACACGAACAGTAATGTCTCTTCCTGCTTGTAATGGTGTGTCGAATGAAACAACATTAGATAAACGAACGGTAGCCGTTGTTGCTGCAGACTCGATACTATTTGCTACTTGTTTAACAGAAACTGGACTAGTTGCTTTTGTTGTTGCATCTTGTTTGTAGTTTTGTTTTAGCGTTTCTCCCGCTTTTAAGTTATATGTCCATCTTCCATCTGAACCAACTGTTGTTTCACCTGTATTTCCATCTTGTAAAGCTACCTTAACAGTTGCCCCTGCAATACCTGTACCTGAAATACTACGTTCTGTTGAACCTAAATCTCCATCAAAGTTTGCCGATGGTGTAATTACTGGTGCTGCTGGTTTCGCCACTTTATCATGTGAAATATCTACTGTTGATCCATCTGGGAATGTAGCTACTACAACTTTTGCTCTATCATTTGTTGTACCTGGCGCAAATGTTACTCCTGTTGGTAAATTACTATTACCACGGTTCACTTCAGTTAACTTATTCGCAAAACTTTGTTTGATTGCTGTTGTAAAGTTACCATTTGTAACATCACTATTTCCATAAACTACTTTAGCTGTATCAACTGGATATGTGATAGATGCTCCTTTTGAGTCTGCAAGTGATGAAACTGTAATTGTATGTTCTTTCGTTACTGTTGCACCTGCCGCATCTGTTGTTGTATACGTTAAAGTATAATCACCTTTTTTCAGATACTCATTTCCTGACAAGGTTACATTTTGATTTCCTTTTCTAATTGTAACATTAAGGTTATCGCTTGCTGTATTTCCTACTGTCTTGTTCGCATCATCTTCCGTATCTGCTACTGTCACAAGATTTTTCAATCCAGCCATCGTTAAGCTTCCATCCGCTGTATAATTATGCGTATCTGGTGCTTTGACTGTGATTGTTGGATTTGTATTCGTTGCATCTGGAGCAAATACCCATCCACCTGATGGATTTCCTGCACTATTATCGTAATGTACACGAGCCATTATACTTCTTGTCGCAGAAGGAATTGTATATGGAATATTTGTCTTTTTATTTGAATCTTTAATGTGTAATTTTACAACTTTCTCTGAAGCATTTGTTCCAGCTTCTTCTGTTACTTCTGTTGTTGTAGCACCATTAGGTTCTGTTACTTGCCATCCACTAGCTGTTTTAGTAAGAGCGTATTCATAACGCCCAGTTTTTCCTGCAATCTGTATATAGAATTTTGCCGCATCGTGTGGTACACGAACAGTAATGTCTCTTCCTGCTTGTAATGGTGTGTCGAATGAAACAACATTAGATAAACGAACGGTAGCCGTTGTTGCTGCAGACTCGATACTATTTGCTACTTGTTTAACAGAAACTGGACTAGTTGCTTTTGTTGTTGCATCTTGTTTGTAGTTTTGTTTTAGCGTTTCTCCCGCTTTTAAGTTATATGTCCATCTTCCATCTGAACCAACTGTTGTTTCACCTGTATTTCCATCTTGTAAAGCTACCTTAACAGTTGCCCCTGCAATACCTGTACCTGAAATACTACGTTCTGTTGAACCTAAATCTCCATCAAAGTTTGCCGATGGTGTAATTACTGGTGCTGCTGGTTTCGCCACTTTATCATGTGAAATATCTACTGTTGATCCATCTGGGAATGTAGCTACTACAACTTTTGCTCTATCATTTGTTGTACCTGGCGCAAATGTTACTCCTGTTGGTAAATTACTATTACCACGGTTCACCTCAGTTAACTTATTCGCAAAACTTTGTTTGATTGCTGTTGTAAAGTTACCATTTTGAACATCACTATTACCATAAACTACTTTAGCTGTATCAACTGGATATGTGATAGATGCTCCTTTTGATTCTGCAAGTGATGAAACTGTAATATTATGTGTTCTCTCAACCCTTGCACCTGCTGCATCTGTTGTTGTATACGTTAAAGTATAATCACCTTTTTTCAGATACTCATTTCCTGACAAGGTTACATTTTGATTTCCTTTTCTAATTGTAACATTAAGGTTATCGCTTGCTGTATTTCCTACTGTCTTGTTCGCATCATCTTCTGTATCTGCTACTGTCACAAGATTTTTTAACCCAGCCATCGTTAAACTTCCATCCGCTGTGTAGTTATGCGTATCTGGTGCTTTTACTGTGATTGTTGGATTTGTATTCGTTGCTGCTGAAGCAATAGTCCATCCTTGATCAGCGTCATTTCCTGGGTTAGCTGGATTATTTTGACTATTAACGTGGTGTACACGGAATCTAACTTTATTTTCACCTGCTGGAATTGTAAAAGGAATATTTGTCTTCTTATTAGAATCCTTAATACGTAAAGTTAACACTTTCTCAGAAACGTTAGCTCCGTCTTTCACGATTAACTCAGTCGTGTTCGCTTTGTTAGTATCTGTTATTCGCCATTGCCCATCAACTTGTTTAACTCCATATTCGTACTCTTGTCTTGTGCCGTAGTTTAGTTGAATATAGAATTGACCTGCATCATGAGGAACTTTAACAGTCAGTTCACGTCCTGCTTGAACTGGAGTATCAATAGAGATTGCTCTAGCTAATTGAACATCCACTGTTGTTGCTACTGATTCAGCATCATTTTTAGTCTGCTTAATAGAAACTGCACTATTAGCTTTTATAGAAGCATCTTGCTTAGTATTTTGCGTAAGTTTTTCATTTGGTTTTAAATTATACGTCCATTTTCCTTGGTTATTAACTGTTGTTGTACCAGTTGTGCCATCTTGTAACGTTACTGTAATTGTTGCCCCAGCTACCCCTGTACCTGAGATGCTACGGTCAGTCGACACTAGAGTTCGATTGTATTTTGCTTCCGTAGTAACTGTTGGTGCTACTGGAAGAACTTTGTATTTTAAGTAATAGTTCTTATCACCTGTTACACCATCACTAACAGTTATAGTTGATGTATAAATTCCAGGTTCTCGATTTGCTGGAACATCCCCAGTAAAGAACACAGGACCAAATGTATTGTTTTTACTGTAATTATTAGAAGTAGCAAAATTATTATTTGCATTTCTAGCAGTAACACCTGGTGGTAAATTATCAATTGTAAACTTAGTAATCGTTCCAAGATTATCCCATGCTTCAAGCATTGGTCTAAACGGACTACCTTGAATCACTTCGTATAGTGCATCACCTGTTCTTGTTTCCGGAAGCGGCGTAGTAGTACCGACAAACTGAACTACCGGCGGTGCTCCATCTGTAGCTTGTTTTTCTGCTGAGGGATCAGATGCCACCTCGGTACGCGGCGTATTATCGTAATCAATCCAACCACCTTTCACAACAGTTTTAGCGACATATGTCCCAATTTCTAATGTAAGGTTATTAAACGTTGCTACTCCATTTTCTCCAGCAGTAGCCTTAATAGGTTCGCCATTGCCATCTAATAATGTGATTAAATTACCGCTATTATCTTTCTTATAAAGATAGATATCGTAGCCTTTCGTACCACCACTAACTTGGATATTGCTTGCCACACCAGCTACTCTTGTCAAATCAGTTGTAATAGTTGGTGTTTTTGGTTTAACAACAAAGTTAATGTCAATCTTATCGCTCGTTCCATCTGTAAACTCACGAGTAACGGAATATTTTTTTACACCTGGAGTATTAGCGATATCGCTAGCAACATTATTAGCGGCAATCTCGCGACCATCTTGTTCCCAAAGGTGATCTACGGGTCTTCCGTTTTCATCGTTAATTCTTCTTTTATATTGATCTATAGTCAATCCGTTTGCAGGTGCAAAATAAGAAGTGGTATCAATCTTTTTAACACTTCTAAAATCTCCTGTAACAATTACACCTCTAGCTCTTTCCGGGTTATTTTCAGCGTAATTTTCTTCATATACATTTGGTTGACCTATATAACCAAAGTTACCACCAGAACCACCAAAGTTAATTGCAGAATATTCCCCTTGATTAACTTTCCAGAAGTTGTTTCCTTTTTCTTCAATTGGATATTTATCTCCTAATGAGCTTTCCGCAGGTGTACGAGCGTGTATTAAGAATGTATTCAAACGATGCTTAGCACCCGATGAACTTCGCTCTGCGATTACCCCAGAACCATATATCAAGTCTTTTTCTGATTTAGTACTTGTATTATCTGTTACAAACGTTAATTTATAGCTAGTATTATTATCAATTGTAAAACTATACAAATCCTGAGTATTTGATTTTAGTAATTCATACTTTTTATTTGTAATGGTTTGAACATCAGATGGTTCAGGAACATCTTGCCAGTTAGTTCGATTATAGAATCCATCTTGTCTAACTAATGCGTCAAGATTTCCTTTTTTATAAACATTATTAGTAAAAATTCTTTGTCCTGTACTATTAACAGTTCCTTTACGAACCTCTCTAATACCTATTTTATCTAAAGCAGTAGTAATCTGATTATCAGGAGCATTTACAGCATTCGTATTATTTCTCGAAATGGCAATTGAATCAGTTCGGATGGTATGACCTTTTGGAATTGTAAACCAATACGTATTATCTAAGAACGCATGTTTATCTCCATTACCATTCCCTTTATTGATATCAATTTCCCAATAATATCCATTTTTAATTTTAGTCACTTTCTCAGTGATATATGAATCTGCATTTCCTTTTACCAGATAAGAACGAGAGTCAGGAGTATCTTTTCTTTGATCACTAAACCAAGCATAAGTGTATTTTGAATAAATTGAGTGTTTTGAACCATCTTCGATAAACCAAGTTTTGGCTGAATTATAATTTGGCCATGAGCTATCACGGTCTTGTCCAGCTGCACGTTCACGACGATTTACCGGTAACGCTTCAACTTGAGCGCTAGGTTGGTGATTAAGGAATCCTTCAGCAAAGTCACGAGCTTGTTTTAAGTCCGCTAATGCTTTATTGAAATCTTCTTCAGACAATACTGCATTTTCGTCAGCAAGCCCAATTTTTTCATTTAACTTGTCATAGTTAGCTTTGATTGCAGCTATCTTAGCAGCATCCGCACCATTATCTTTTAAGTACTTAACGATATTGCGCATTTCCTCTGCTAATGCGTAAGTACCTGTATCTCCCGCACCATTTGTGTAAGTTGGTAATGCTTTTGGTGCAGTTTCTTTGTTAGAAGTCGCTGCTTCTACTTTTGGAGTCTCACTTGTGCTAGCCTCTGGTTGAACTTCTGTAGTTCTTCCTCTTCTTCCTCGAGAGCTTCTAGCTGGTGTTGATGTTTCTGTGTTTGCAGCTCCTACCTCAGCACTACGATCTGTTCCTGATTGGTTAGCTTCTTGCGCTTTTTTAGCTTCTTCCGCTTTCTTTTGTTCTGCCGCTTTTTTATCAGCTTCAGCAACAGTAGCGTTTAATTTTTCAGTAGCTTTTTTTAATTCCTCTACTTGTGTTTTAACTTCTTCTGCTGTAGCATTTTCATTTTTTAATAATTCTTTAGCGTCCGTTAAAACTTTGTCAAGTTCTTTAGCGATACCGCTGATTTTTTCTTTTTCTGTAGTTCTAACTAATGTATCTAAATTAATCGTTAGTTTGCTTAATTCTGCTTTATCTACTTTTGCAGTTGGTAATGCTGTCGCAGGAACATCAACTGTAATAGGCTTATTATCAGCTGCTACTTGTTTTCCAGAATCTCCGCCGGCATTTTTATCATCATTTGCGGCGTTCCCACTATTTTGTGCATCATGTGACACTGGAACATTTTCTGCCTTAGCTGACATTCCGCCACCAAAGAATATTAACGACGCTACAGCTACACTGGCAGCACCGAAGTGATATTTTCTTATCGAAAAACGTGTGACTTTTTCGCCATTTTTGTATTCATACCACATATATTAATATCAATCTCCTTTATATATTTTTTCGGTTATTTTTTTGTATTAGATGTTACATAAAATACATCTAGATATTTAGGTCATATATACATTAATATCTAGTATATACTTTTCAACAATCCTAAACATAATAATTATAATATACTACAAACCTTAAATCAACTAAAAACTTGTATTTATCAACGTTTCAGCTCATAATACGAGGACTCAAAAAAATAAAAAATAGGAAATATAATGGTCTTTTTAAGTTGATTTGATATTAAGAGACTTCTTGAAACCCTTATTACAAAGCTTTTCTATATCAAAAAAAAAAAAAAAAACATTATGAAAACCATGATTTTCTTATATAATTATTCTTATTTTTAAGATTATAAAAAAATTTTATTTTAAGTATAATTTTCTAGTTTACTAATTAGCTATAACATCAGTTATGTAAATGTTTTTATATCTCATTTTTCCAAAAAAGTTTTTTTATTGTAAACCTACAAACGAAGAATTTTTTTATCTAAAACTAAAACAATAATTGAATATTCACAACTAACATTTAAAAATCATATCATGGGAAAATAAATTCAATTGTCACACCTTTAAAATAACTCTAATAACTACATTAAAACTCACTTCAAACCAAAAAATATCAATTTCCAAATACTACCTACTAAAAAGCTGCACCCTAAAATACTGTTATGTGTCAGTACCGAAATTTATTTGATGTGAATGTCTTTATAAAATTCAACTTTAATATTTTTTCTTCGGACGGAAGCGACTCGAAAATCGTGATTTCTTAAGAAACAAGATTTTGTCGAGTCTACCCTGTAAAGTTTATTAGATATCTAAAAATTTTTTATAAAGCGATTTTAGATATCAATAAACCGCTGCCTCTATGAGTTTTCATATGAACTTTATTAAATTTTAGGACCTTTTCGTCAGCACCCTCTTATTTTTACTTTAATTTTGTAGTTTTTTTGTATATACATAAATTGCTTTTACTTCTTATTTTAAGTATCCTCTTTACAGTTTTTATATAAGTATGTATAATCAATATCCCCCTCTCTCCCACTCTTACAGATATACAATAGGAGGAGTATACTTATGAATTACTTAAAAACAAAAGACAATATAAAAGTTCCTGTTAGTAAAGAGGTTTATTCTCAGATAAATTCTATTCAAAATCGCACGAACTATGTTACTAGAAAATTTAAAGAATGTGGTTTAGTTTATTATGAGAATTATTCTTCTGAAAACAATACTGGGGAGAGTCGAATCAAGGATTGTTCCGCATCATCTACTGTAACAGTTATTAAAGAAGAGCTGTATGACGCATTATATGATGCTTTAGCCACTCTATCTGTAGCTGATCAACTACTTTTATATAAACTATACGCTAAGAATTCTTCACTTCGAGGGGCTATGCAAAATAATCTTAATCACCCTACAAAAGTCAAACGTCATCAACAAGCACTGCTGAAAAAATTAGCTATTTTGTTAAAAGAATATGAAGAGGATTTTTTTGATAGTATTACTAGATAAAATTTTAAAGTTTTTGTGACAAAAGGAGCAATGCTGAATAATCTTTATTATCCTATAAAAAGTAAAACGTCATCAGCAAGCACTGCTGAAAAGTTAGCTATTTTGTTAAAAGACTACGAAGAGAATTTTTTTGATAGTATTACTAGATAAAATTTTAAAGTTTTTGTGACAAAAGGAGC
>NZ_DBHIUF010000030.1:0-3793 GCF_057272915.1 Gemella sp. | reverse complement strand
AAGACTACGAAGAGAATTTTTTTGATAGTATTACTAGATAAAATTTTAAAGTTTTCGTGACAAATAGCTATTTTTTTCACTTATAATAATGAGGGGGATTTTTTAATCTTTTTGTAAGAGTGGGCGACTAGCTATATAATTTTTATTTTTCCATAGACTAGAAAATTATTATTGTTATGAAGTTCTTATTTCTTGATATTATTTCAGGAGAAAATTCTAAGGATTTATAGCCTATGTTCAAACTAGAGTTTTCAATTCATTATTAATATTTTAACTATTTTCTCATTTTATATAATCTATTTTTTTACATTTTTAATAATAAAGTTTGTCCTTATTAGGAGATGTTCTACATAGAGTGAAAATATAGGAGGACAATTATAATGAAAAGTTTTACAGAATTAAACGAAGATGACACTCAAAGATTTTACGAGTTATTAGAAGTTAAAAAGTTCCTTATTAAGAGGGCGCTATACAAGGTAAATATTCCTCAACGGCTTCATAGTGAGTTTTATAGTTTTGGAATGGAGGGGCTTCTTGTTAGTTTCCTTATTTTACAAGATGGTGGAATAAGCCCTAAAGATTTTGATCGATTCGCTTTTACTACTATAAAAAGAAAACTAATCGACGAAATTCGTAGAAGAAATAGGCACAAAAGCGTTCCTTTGGATATTTTTGACAATAATTCTGATGTTATCAGCAATGATTATGATTTGTTGTATATTGAGCTTATTAGCTATCTGAAAAATACATTAAAATCAGCTGAATGGAATTATTTCGAAGAATATATAAAGACGTTAAATATTAAGCAAACTGCTATTTCTTTGGGCATATCACTAGCTAGCGCGTATAGATTACACAAACATATTAAGGGAGTTTGTGAACAGTTTCTATTAAGTATTTAAGACTTTATTCGCTCTATGTAGACTTCTACTATTTTTCTTTAAATTCATCTTTAAGTCCGGCTTTTCATTAAATCTGTTCTATATAATTTCACGATGATGCAGAGTGCATTGCATAAAACCTTTCCTCTATTCTATGTGCATCTTCTTCTCTCCATCTCAGAAAAAGACTTAAAAATAAAAAATAAATTTTATTGATGAAAATGTAAAAGCTATTAAATCAAAAACTTTAGAAGTTAGTAGAAAATCACAATTTCAAAAAATTTATTTTGTCGAGTCACCCCCACATAATATATTAGACATCCAAAAAGCTTTTTAATGCGAATTTGGATGTCAATATTAGTATTTATTTGTTACTTTTTTTGCAATCTAGGTCACAATTACTTCAACTATAGATATTTCTCAAATTCTTTCTCAGATACCCCTAGTTCTTCACACGCATACTCTTTTGTTATCGCACCTTTATTTACTAAACCTGCGAGCATATTTATTGTTTTTTCTCTTTCTCGTGCTATTCCTAACCCAATTCCTCGCTCAATACCTTGTTCAATCCCTTGTTCTTTCGCCTGCTCTTGCGCTTCTTTTACATACGCTAGATGCGCATTCCAACCATCCCAAGCTCTTATGTATTCATCAAACATAGCTTTATCCTCCTTGTTCCACTCTTTTACATCTAGTATTCTATCCGCCTTCGTTATTATGTTCCCTGGTTGATGTGTAAATGGTTTGTTCCCAAATAATTCCATCCAGCGTACTTTATTATAACTTGCGTTCATCTCTGGTTTGTATTTTTTCAATTCTAAAAATGCTATTTGCACTAGATTTCTTTTCTCTTCTATTCCTTTTACTCTGACTTTCAATTCTTCTTTTGTTTCACTATCTCTTAGACTAAAATTGTGAATTGCTCTGTCATCTTCGAAATAGTTTTCTTCTGTTATCGCTACGGCGTAGACCGGAATTAATTCTCGAGATAAATAGTGTGTGTCTATTCCATCTTTTTTATACTCATCTAAGTTTTGCGATACTTGTTCACAGATGTATAACCACAATCTTTTTATAAAATCAACCTGCATAGCTACTTGTATTTCTATGACGACTTGTGTTTTATCATTTAATTCCTCAAGTACATCTACTTGTGTTGTGAAATTTGGTAAAATCTTACTAGTTGTTACATGTATTTGCGTTCCATCTAATATTTTCACACTTTTGACCGGTAATTCTAAAATATCACGAATAAATTCCGCGGTTATTTCTGTATCACTAAATATTTTTTTCGCCATTAAATCCATCATCGGTCGTGCGTCTTTATGTCTTATGTTTTCCATATTGAAAACCTCCCTATTTGTTATTTTTTTCATACATTTATTTAATTTTCCATAATCCCTAATAATTCTTTACTTTCATTATACTCCATGAAAGCTATTTTTTCTAATAATAACATTAGTTTTTATATGATTTTTCCTTTTATTCTAACATTTATAGAGAGTATTTTTTAAAAGTCAAGTGTATCAAGGCTCTAGAGCACTTAAAAATTAAATACGTATTTTAAAGGTAATAAAAAGGACTATTTGACTTAATCTTAGTTACTAGAATTTTTTTAATCTTCACATGATTTCATTCTAATATTTTAAATTAAATCGAATAGCTTTTATAAAAAAATAAAATCTAAACTAATGAAATAACATTAGTTCAGATTCTATTTATTAATTGTAAATTTCTCTACGGTGTTTATAATAAACCGCTACTATAACTAGTTTATCATCTTCTATTTCTGTTAATAACCTATAATCACCGATACGATAACGCCAAAAGCCTTTTTTATCGTGTAATAGTGCTTTTCCTTTTGCTCTAGGGTTAGTACAACCGTTTAAATTTTTATCTATCCAGTTGTATAGTGTTCTTTTAGTTTGTTTATCTAGTTTCTTTAAATCTTTTTCTATTCTTCTATCAAAAACAACTTTATACATTATATTTCAAACACTTCTTTCATATCTTCGAAAGAAACGTAGTCTACTTCATTTCTTTCTTTACGTTCTTCATATTCTTTCATTAATTGCAAATCGTATTCATCTTCTAATTTTTCTAATGCTAATTGTTTAATAGTTGTTGATAATTTACCGCCGTATAATCCTGCTACATTTTGAAAAATAGTTTTTTCTTCTTCATTTAATCTTATTGTTAATGTACTCATAATAAAAGCCCCTTTCTCTTGTATTACGTTTGTAGTACAATTATATAATATACAAATTATTATTTCAAGTAATTTTATACTAAAATGTATTAAGTTTTTAAACGGTGTATAAGCATTCTAATTTTATTTTGGTGTAATTATACATTTCTATCTCTTAAAAGCCGTTAGCGCTGGAAATAACGGTGAATTTATACATATTAGAGCCAATAGAATATAATTAGGAAAATTAATTTACTTCGTTCTTTACCTCTTCTTGTATTATGTATAAATATTATCTGATTGAATGATACAACATATTTTTAACATGTTTACCTTTTCTTATTTTGTTTCCTTAATAGATGTTGTCTCTTGCTCTCAAAACGCTCTAGATAGCAAATAAATAGTAAATACAGATGAATTAATAAGAATGTATCTACAAGGGGTTATTTTAAATATACAATGTAGAAGCAGAAATAAAAAAGCTAGTGAATGTACTTACTCAATACGTTTCACTAGCTCTACTTTAGGTAACTGTAAACTAATTAAATCCTACTGGCAACTATTGTTTAAACAGTCTCGATATTTATCTTTTTGTATATAAAAATTGAAATCCAGTGATGGAATTTTTCCATTCCTTGAATTTATTATACAACCAAAAAAAGACAGCTCTTGATCTGACCCCAAAAAGTTAGACTTAGGATAGCGTAGTAGTTATAATGACTGC
>NZ_DBHIUF010000029.1:0-15135 GCF_057272915.1 Gemella sp. | reverse complement strand
CTTTTTTTTCAACTTCTCTTGACTTTTCTGTTTACACAAAATATTATACACTATCAAAATAGCAGGCATAGTATTCCTTTGAAGTTTTTTCCTACATAAAAGTATTGAATACCGAAATGTCCTAAAAATAAAGTGATTAATAAGAATACCACTTTATTAACATATCTCCCAGGAATATATCCGCGATTATTAGTAGGATCATAATAATATTTAGTCATTGATAGACCTCCATTTTGATTGACCCAAAAGTCCTAAATTTTAACAAAGTGTATATGATAACTCCTAGACGCAGTGGTTTATTGATATCTAAATTCGCTTTATAAAAGCTTTTTAGATATCTAATAAACTGTGCGGGGATGACTCGACAAAATCGATTTCTCCGAAATCACGATTTTTAAGTCACTCCCATAAAATATTATAGTATTCAACAGGGGGGATTAACGTGGAAAATATTTGTAAGTAGGTTAATCATCTGTGAATTTTTAATATTTTAGACAAATAAAAAATACCTAGCATTATAAATAAACTAGGTACTTTAAAAATTATCGTTTTGTTTTAAGGTTTTCTTTCCAATCTTGAAGACCATTTTTTAGCATATAAACGTTTGTATAACCATTCTTTTTAAGAGTTAAAGCAGCACGTGGAGCTAAAGTCCCGTTTTTATCGCAAAGATAAATAGGTTGGTCTTTTCTTAAAGATGTATATAAGAAATTGAATTGAGAAGAAGGCATGTTACGTGCCCCGTTAATGTGAGCATATTTGAAATCTTCTTTTTCTCTAACGTCGATTAATTGAACTTTTCTAAGATTTTTTCTGAATTCTTCATAAGGAAGTTTTGTAACAGCACCTTTTAATCTGAAGTAATTAAATAGCCCAACTGCTCCTAAAACAACCACTAAAACTATTGTTGATAGTAAAAATGATGACATAATGAACTCCTTTTTATTATAATATTTGTAAGTGAATTATATCATAATTTGAAAATTTGTTCAACATTGATTATAATTAGTATGAATGCTAAAAATATAAAATAAATAATTGGAGACAAAATGATAACATCGGTTGGAAATAAAAAAATAAAAGATATTCAAAAACTAAAAGAGAATAAAAATATAAAAAAACTAGGTAAGTATTTAGTTGAAGGTAAACATCTAGTTGAAGAAGCATTAGAAGCTAATGTGGTGGAAGAGATTATCGTTTCAGAGAGTTTTGAAGATTATAATATAGTAGATACTTTTGATGGTGATTTAATAAAAGTTGCTGATAGTATTATGAAAAGTATATCTGGTACAATTACTACACAAGGTATTATAGCTGTTTGTAGTATTAATAAAAAAGAATTAGATATTAATAAATACAGTAAGGTTCTTATTTTGGATAAGATTCAAGATCCAGGGAACTTAGGAACAATTATAAGAACGGCAGATGCATTTGATTTTGATTGTATTATTCTCGGTAAAGGAACTACAAGTTTATATGGGCAAAAGGTTATTCGAAGTACACAGGGGAGTAATTTTCATATAGATTGTTTTGATAATATAGATTTGTCTGAATTAATTGATGAAATGCAGAATTTCAATATTTTTGCAACTAGTTTAAAAGCGGATAAATATATAGAACAGCTAGACAATATTACAGGAAAAGTTGCGGTTGTTTTTGGTAATGAAGGTGCAGGAGTAAGTGAAGAAATTTTGTTAAAAGTAAATAATTTACTTAAAATTTCAATGCCAGGTCGAGCGGAGAGCTTAAACGTTTCTATCGCTGCTGGGATTGTAATGCACTATATTTCTATTAATTTAAAATAATAAATTTACTATTTATAATAAGTGTGGTATTATTGTAATTGTGAAAATAATGAGAGAGGTGAAATCTAATGTTAAAAACTATAGCAGTAGATAAAAAAGGAAATATCCTAACTGATGTTGATTTAGAAAGACTTAAAGAGCAGGATATAGCATGGTTCTGGGTCGATTTTGATACTCCTACGCGTAGTGAAATCAACTTGTTAACGACATTCTTTAAGTTCCACGAACTTTTAATTGAAGACTGTTTAACACTTTTACAAAGACCAAAAATTGAAATTACAAGACAACAAATATTCTTAGTATCACATGTATTAAAAAATATAGATGATGACTATGAAACTCTAAATATGTTTGTCGGAAAAAATTATATTGTAACGTTTCACCTCTCACATATACGTTACGTAAACAAAATTATACCAAAAATATTGCAACGTGGTGCAGAATATTCACCTTTACATGTTATGCACATGCTTGTATCAGAAATAGTAGAGGGATATATCCCTATAATTTCAAAAATCGAAAATCGTCTTGATGAAATTGAGGAAACAGATTCATATACTTCTGGAAGTAAAATTATGGATGAGGTATTTGATCTTCGAAGTGATTTGTTAAAACTTCGTCGTGGATTACTACCAATGCGTGAGCTTATTCATAGATTTTTAGTTTCACGTCGTGTAGAGATGACAGATAACGATAGAAAATATTTCCACGATATTTATGATGATCTTGTTCAACAGACAGAGATAATTGAAGCAAACCGTGAGTTAGCCAGTGATATTCGTGAAAACTTTATGACATACAACTCACTTAAATCTAATAATATTATGATGACCCTGACTGTTATATCTACGATTTTCTTACCATTAACCTTCATAGTAGGATGGTACGGTATGAACTTCAAATATATGCCAGAATTAGAATGGCAATATGGTTACTATATTGTTGTGGCGATTATGCTTGGTATCGCGTTTGGTATGTTGTGGTTCTTCAAGAAAAAAGGTTGGCTTGATATGTTTAAATAGTATTATCAAGTAGGTTGAAATAATGAATATTTTTAAATTAATGATTTTATTTTTTATGATATTACTTGCGAATTTTTCAATGATACGAATAGATTTTGGGAAATTCTTCAAGAAAAATAGTACAAGAGAAATTAAAGTTTTTGTGATATTAATCTCTTTTGCACTAGGATATTTAGGATATATGACAATTATTACAATTTATGAATTATCGTTAAATTTTGTAAAATAATTTAATAGAAAGGGAATTGTATGAATAAAGAATTAGAAAAAAATAAAAAAGAATCAAGATTAGAAAAGTCCCGCGAAGATAAATTGCTAGCTTTTATAGGTGGTAAGTTTATAATTTACATACTATTAATAGTTATTTTGCTGGGAATAGCTATCTATCTTTATACTGAAATATCGTATATATTTACACCGATAAATACGATAGTTTCAAGTATAATCACTCCTATAATAGTTGCGTATGTATTTTACTACATGTTGAATCCGTTGGTGAATTTCTTTGAAAAGAAAATGTCAAGGTTTATAGGTAGTTTGCTTGCGATATTCGTCGGAATAATTACTATTCTAATTGTAATTATCGGAGTAGTTCCTATTATTGTAGAACAAACACAGAATTTGATTACTTCGTTGCCAAGATATATAGAAATAGTTAAAGGGTACTTAGAAATGTATTCTGATAATGCATATGTACAGGTGGTTGTGGAATATGTAAATAATAATCTTAATGTTTCTAAGATAAGTGAAAGATTAGTAAGTATAGCTACATCTGTTGCTCAAGGAGTAGTATCCTCTATTTCTTCTACTGCTTCAGTTTTAGTTACTATGCCTTTTGTGTTATTCTTTTTATTAAAGGATGCATCGCATTTTAATAAATTTGTGATTAGTTTATTACCGAAAAAACTTGAACAACCTGTAGCTGAAACAATTGATGAAATTGATGAAAAAGTCGGTTCATATATCCAAGGGCAAATGTTAGTTTCTCTTTGTATTGGGGTTATGTTATTTTTTGGCTATAATATAATAGGATTACATTATTCCTTTTCATTAGCTACTATAGCGGCTTTTTTAAGTATTGTGCCTTATCTTGGACCAGTTATCGCTATAACACCAGCTATGTTGGTTGCGGCTTCAACAAGTTGGGTAATGATAGTTAAAATGCTTGTAGTATGGGGGATTGTGCAGTTCTTAGAAGGGAATATCATTTCTCCAAATATTATGGGAAGAAGCATGAATATGCATCCACTTACTGTAATCTTTGTGATTCTTATTGGAGTTAATATTTCGGGAGTAGTTGGTGCTATTTTAGGGATACCAGTATACTCGATTTTAAAAGTGTTAGTGGGTAAATTATTACTTTCAATTAAAGATAGATATAACAAATTCTATGGTTAATAAATAGGAAAGTGCTGACTCAAAAGACTCAAATTTTATTGGAAAAGTTTATTAAGAACTCATATGCACTGTAGGTTTATTGATATCTAAATTCGTTTCGTGAAAGCTTTTTAGATATCGAATAAATTTTGCGGGAGTGATTCAACAAAATTGATTTCTTCAAAATCATAATTTTTGAATCACTCCCTTTTTCTTTTTGAATGTAAAAATTAAAATTCGAAACTGAATTTTTTTCTGCTACGAATTTATTACATAACCGAAACTTAGTTGATAAGTTTTTATTAGTACTACAAAATAAAGTGTGGAGAGAAATAATATTCTTAAAAAGTGAGTTCGAAATATTTAATTTAATCTTTTTTTGCAAGTGTTTTTAAGTTTATTACTTTATAAATTATGACTTCCATGCTATAATAATATAGTTAAATATAAGTAAGTTGAGGTTTGAGAATATGAGTATGATGAAAAAATTCAATAATCTTTTCGTAGGCGAAGAAGATTTTGAGGATGAAGTAGTAGAAAAAGAACAAGTAAGACAAGAACAACCGAAGCCAAAAGCGGTGAAAAAGGAGACTTCAGTGGCAAGTAAACAAAATGTACAAAGTCAATCAACAGGAAGAACTAATAACGTGATATTAACAGAACCGTTAGTATTTGCGGACAGTAAAGATATTGTAGATGATATTAAACGTAATAAAGTGGTGATTATAAACTTAAGTAAATTGGATATTGAAACATCTGACAGATTATTAGATTTTATATCTGGGGGAATTTATGCTTTAGGTGCTCGATTGAAAACTATCGGTGAAGATATATATCTTTGTGTACCAAATGGCGTTGAAGTTTCAGGAGACTTTTACGAAGGAGAGTATTAATTTTGCTTAATATAACAGAATATTTTTGGGTATATAAATTTGTGAAATATTTATTTAATTTTTACGAATATAGTTTGTTAGCGTATATTTTAACTTCTTGGGTACCGCAAATTAAAAATAATATTATTGTAGAATTTTTAGAAGCAATTTGTGAACCGTATCTAAAAGTCTTTAGAAAGATAATTCCACCTTTGGGAATGTTGGATATCTCGCCAGTTGCAGCCCTTGTTGTTTTGAGTGTTATAGAAAATTTAATAATAACATTATTGTTTAAATTATAGTAATGCCATGAATAAATTAAATTTTTTACAACAGGTATCTGCTGAGCAAAGAGAAGTAGCTGAAAAATTATTGCAAAGTATTAGTTTTGTAGAAAATCGTAATACTGTTACAAAGTTTTTAACAAATTTTGAACAAGTAGTTTTGGGACAAATAGTAGCCTATAACTACAGTGATTTTAAAGTTGAGTATTTCGGTGGTTTTAGTGATGCAGAGAGAAAAAAAGCTAAGATTATTTCTAATGAATATTATGATGTAGATTACGATATTATTTGTTTAAAGGCAAAATTCAATAATAAATTTAACAAAGTAGAACATAGAAATATCTTAGGGGCAATCCATAATCTGGGGATTAATTTCAATAGATTTGGAGATATTATTGTCCTAGAAGATGAGGTTTATATTTTTGTAGATGAAGAAATTGCTGATTTTATAGCTATGGAATTTACAAAAGCAGGAAGAGTAAATCTAAAGTTTGATAGAGTGGATTTGACTAATGTTCAAATTGAAAAAAAATATGAAGATTTTGAGATAGTGAGTTCATCTTTCAGATTAGATTCTATTGTGGCTAAAATTACTAATAAATCACGCAGCAAAATTAAAGAATTTCTAGAACAAGATTTCATAAAGTTAAATCATGTTGTTTATAGGAATGGAGAGAAAATTTGCAATACAGATGATATTATTTCAATTAGAAAATACGGAAGATTTGTAGTTAAAAACTTTAAACAAAATAAAAAAAGTTTAAAATATAGAATAACAATTTCAAAATTAGTATAAAGATGGGGATGACTTAAAAGTCCGAACATTTAATAAAGTTCATATGATAACTCATAGACGCAGTGGTTTATTGATATCTAAATTCGCTTTATAAAAGCTTTTAGATATCTAATAAACTGTGTGGGGTGACTCGACAAAATCTTGATTCTTCAAAATCATGATTTATGAGTCACTCCCATTTTTTTATTGCTAATTTATGAGCGTTTTCATTTTTTTTAAGGAAATAATGTGATATACTTTGTTGTATAAAACAAAATATATACAAATATGAGGTAAATAAAATGAAAAAAATATTATTAACTATTTTTTCTTTTTTATTGGTATTTTCTTTAATTGGATGTTCTCAAAAAAGTACAACAAAAGAAGAAAAAGTTTTAAAACTTGGAGTAGTTCCAAGTAGTAATAGTGAAAAATTAGTAGATGATCTAACTCCATTTGCTAAAGCACTGGGTGACAAACTAGGAATGAAGGTAGAAGTCTTTACAGCGAGTAGCTATATAGGGGTTATTGAAGGAATAGGCAGTGGAAGTGTAGACTTTGGTCTAGTTCCTCCTTTTTCAGCAGTTCTTTCTAATAAGCAAAGTAACACAAAAAATCTTCTTGTGGGAAGAAGTACTAGTGGTAAACCAGGTTACTTTGCAGAAGTTTTTGTTAGAAAAGATTCTAATATAAAAAGCATAGCTGATTTAAAAGGTAAGAAAATAGCCTTTGTCGATCCATCTTCAGCTTCTGGTTATATTTATGCGGGAGCTATGATGAAAGAAGCTGGTATTGATTTAGAAAAAGATATCCAGTATCAATTTAGTGGCGGACACGACAAAAGTTTACAATTATTACTAAATAAAGATGTTGATGCTGTGGCAAGTTATGAAAATGTGATTAGAAAATATACTAAAGAATTTCCAACTTTAAAAGAGGATATTCACCCAATCGCTAAAAGTGAATTAATCCCAGGGGTAACGGTAGTTGCATCAAATAATCTTGATGAAGAAACTCAGAAAAAAGTTAAGCAAGCCTTATTAGAAATTCAAAATGATAAAGAAACTATACAAATATTAACAAATTTATTTAGTATTACAGGGTTTGAAGAACCAAATAATGACGCATATAAAGCTATAGAAAAAATCTCTGAAAAAATGAATATAGACTTAAATAAAGTTAAGTAATAAGGGTAACTAGAAAATAAGTTTAATTATTTTCAATAAAAACAATACTTTTATGGGGCTCTTAAACGCTGATATATCATTGTTTAAGAGCTCTTTATCAAATGGAGATAAAAAAACAGAAAAAAAGTTATACAAAAGTATTGACATTATGTTAATATTTTTGTATAATAAATATTGTTCGTTAGGAACACAAATATTTATCCACAGTAGCTCAGTTGGTAGTAGCATCTGACTGTTAATCAGAGGGTCGCAGGTTCGAGTCCTGCCTGTGGAGTTGGAGTAGTACTCAAGAGGCTGAAGAGGCGCCCCTGCTAAGGGTGTAGGTCGGGAAACCGGCGCGAGGGTTCAAATCCCTCCTGCTCCGTTTTTTTTATTGGCCCGTTGGTCAAGTGGTTAAGACACCGCCCTTTCACGGCGGTAACACGGGTTCGAATCCCGTACGGGTCACCATTTGAATTAATATATTGAGAATAAGAGTTAGGTCCCGTGGTGTAGCGGTTATCACGCCTGCCTGTCACGCAGGAGATCGCGGGTTCGATTCCCGTCGGGACCGCCATTATTGCCTTGATAGCTCAGTTGGTAGAGCAATGGATTGAAGCTCCATGTGTCGGCAGTTCGACTCTGTCTCAAGGCATTTTTTTATTTTATCTTAATATTTTGGCGGCTGTGGCGAAGTGGTTAACGCATCGGATTGTGGTTCCGACATTCGGGGGTTCGATTCCCCTCAGCCGCCCCATTTTTTGAATTAGAGCGAAGAAGTAGTGTAAGTACACATTGCTTCTTTTTTATTTTTTAGAATTTGATTACTTTTGTAAGCAAAAAATTAGCAAATTTATTAAAAGAAGAGTAAAATAATATCTATAAAAATATTAGGAGATAAAAACATGGAAAAAACATTTGAAGAATACTTAGAGAATTTTAAAGTTATAGATTCAAAAACTGCTTTTGAGAAAATTGAATCAAGAGAAAAATTTGTATTATTTATCGGGAGATCATCATGCCCATTTTGCAGAAAATTTATGCCAAAATTAAGTGAAGTGGTAGTTTCTAATAAAGTAGAAGCGTTCTTTATCGACTCACAAGATTTTTCTGATGCTTCAGGAATTGAATCACTACGCGAAAAATACTCAGTAAGAACTGTTCCAGGTTTATTAGTAGCAGAAGCTGGCGAAGTTAAAGTAGTATGTGATTCTAGCTTATCTGTTGAAGAAATTACATCATTTATTAAATAATATTTCTACTCGTCTATTCTATGTAGGCGAGTTTTTGTTTTATCTTAATGTGGAAATATTAAGTTAAGTACTAATACGATTAAATATTAAATAAAATGTAATATTAAAATACTGAAAAAAACTATTTTAAGTGATATAATAGTAATTATAAAATTTTACTAACTACATAGTTTGGTCTATTTTATAATTCATTATAAAATTAATGAGGTGATGAAGTGAAAAGCGAAAAGTTAGAAGTGAAAAATCTAATTTTTAATTATGGTGTGAAAAATATATTAAATGATATATCATTTGAAGTTCCTAAGGGGGATTTTGTCGCGATTGTTGGGAAGAGTGGAGCGGGGAAATCGACCTTACTGCGTTGTTTGAACTTGTTGAATAGACCCAAGTCTGGTGAAATCAACATAGCAGGTGAGGATATAATTAATTCTAATAAGTCAAAGTTAAAACTTATCAGAAGAGATATAGCCTTTATATTTCAGGATTACAATGTATTAGATAATTTATATACTGTTGAAAATGTTTTAACACCTTATTTGGTAAAAAAATCTGTCTTGGGTCTTTTATTAGGATATACAAAAAAAGAATATAATGAAGGTGTTGATTTCTTAAAGCAAGTTGGATTAGAGGACGAGGCTTTTAAAAAGTCTAAGTATTTGTCAGGTGGTCAAAAACAAAGGGTAGCCATCGCAAAAGCGTTGGCGCAGAATCCAAAGATTTTGCTAGCTGATGAACCTGTAAGTAGCTTAGACGAAAAGAATACGACACTTATAATGGATACTTTCAAAAAGTTAAATGAACAAAATGGAATTACAGTGCTTATAAATCTTCACGATGTTAATCTTGCGAAAAAATATAGCACTAAGATTTTAGGATTAAAGGATGGAAAAGTTTTATTTTATAAAGATTCTGAGAAGGTGACTAAAGATGAATTTGAAGAACTTTATAATTAAGAAAACAATAACAAGGATAGTGTCAGTCTTTTTTATTACTTCTATTGTATTAATGGCTTATAATCAATATGATACAAAGACTTTTTCACTAGGTTTTAAAAGGATACAGAATCTTCTTGGGCGTATGTATCCTATAGATTTTTCTATTTTACCTGAATTGAAACAGCCAATAGTAGAAACTATTAATATCGCATTATTTTCATCGATATTAGCTTTATGTACGACTTTATTATTATTACCAATTCTAACTAATGTACTATTTAAACTTAAGGTAATTCCAAAAATATTTAGTGCGATATTCTCTGTTTTTAGAACTATGCCATTTTTAATAATCGCAGCTATATTAGTAAGTTTATTTAGTACTGGAGTATTTAGTGGTTTTGTGAGTATTTATTTAATAAATATTCTAACATCAGCTAAGTTATTGAAAGAATATGCAGAGGAAGTCGAGATTAAACAGTTAGAAGCTATGGAATCATTAGGAGCTTCAAAATTTATTATTTATAAAAATGCGATTTTGTCTAATCTTAAGCCCCAAGTTATCTCGGTATACTTTTTAACTTTGGAATCAAGTATCCGTGGAGCAAGTGTTTTAGGATTAGTTGGAGCAGGTGGAATAGGTCAAAGATTATGGCAAGAGCTAAATCATTTAAGATATGATAGAGTTTCTATAATAATTATTACTCTTGTTATTTTAATTTTTGTAATCGATTTAGTGAGTTATTATTTTAGAAATTTACAAAATACTTCTCAGTTAACTTTTGAGAAATTTATTTTTAGAAAGAATTTAGTAAAAGGTGCAATTCCGCTTGTTTTAATAGGAAGTCTGATTTACGTTACTAATTTTATACATATAACACAAGAAAGATTTTTTATTGGATTAAAGCAATTAAAGGTTCTTGGTAATGGTATAATTCATCCAGATTTAGCATATATGCCGAAGATGCTTAGTGAGTTGTTTGTGAGTGTAGAAATTGCTTTTAGTGCAACAATCTTCGCTGCTGTAACGGCTATCTTTACATCGTATTTATCATCGGTGAATCTTTTTGGGAAATATAAAGCATTATCGATGAAGGTGTTAATAAATGTATTAAGAACATTTCCACCAATAATAGTGGCATTAATATTCTTTAGAGGATTTGGACCTGGAGCTATTAGTAGCTTCTTTGCATTATATATTTATACAGTTGGTGTTATGACGAAAATGTATAATGAGGTCTTAGAAGGAATTAATAATAATGTATTATTAATGACAAAAAGTCTAGGACTTGGAAGTTTTATTAGTTATGTTAAAATAATATTTAATGGATACTTCCCTGAATTCGTTACTATAGTTTTATATAGATTTGAGTCAAATATCAAAAATTCAACTATTTTAGGTATGGTTGGTGCAGGTGGTATTGGACATTTGCTTGTAAATAATATAGAATATAGAAATTGGAATAGAATTTCAACATTATTAATTGGTTTATCGTTATCGATAATTATTATAGAAAATATCTCATACTTTATTAGAATGAGAGTAAAAAAATAATTGAAGAAAATATTAAAACAAGGAGAAATAAATGCGCTTAAAAGTTGGAAAAATTGTGAATACTCATTCTTTAAAAGGAGAGGTGAAAGTAATTTCATCAACTGACTTTGAAGAACAACGTTTTGAAAAGGGTAGTGAATTATTAATAACTAGAGGAAATCAAGTTGTTAAAGAAGTAGTTGTAGAAAGCTACAGAACACATAAAAATAATCTTCTAGTAAAATTTGTAGGAATTGATACAATAGAAGAAGCAGAAAAATTTAAAAATCTACAAATTAAAATTGATTCTGATAATATTGGAGAACTTGAAGAAAATGAGTTTTATTTCCATGAAATCATCGGATGCGAGGTATTTGATGAAAATAACAAATCACTAGGTGAGATAGTTGAGATCCTTACTCCTGGTGCAAATGATGTGTGGGTAATAAAAGCAGAAAATGGTAAAGAAATTTTAATACCTTACATTGAAGATGTGGTTAAGGAAATTGATGTTGCTAATAAAAGAATTGATATCGAAGTTATGGAAGGGTTAATTGATTAATGAAGATTGATATATTAACGTTGTTCCCAGATATGTTTGATTCATTAAATCATTCAATCTTAGGAAAAGCAAAAGATAATAAGTTATTGGATATAAATATAGTTGATTATCGTAAATTTTCTGGTAATAAACATAACCAAGTAGACGATTATCCATTTGGTGGGGGTCAAGGAATGGTATTGAAACCAGAACCGATATTTAATGCTGTTGAGAGTTTAGATAAAACGGATAAAACACGAATAATTTTACTTTGCCCACAAGGTGAGAGATTTAGTCAGAAAAAAGCGGAAGAACTTTCAGAAGAAGAGCACTTGATTTTCATCTGTGGTCACTACGAAGGATATGATGAAAGAATTAGAGAATATCTAGTAACGGATGAACTTTCTATTGGTGATTTTATTTTAACAGGTGGAGAATTTGCGGCGATGACAATGGTTGATAGTATCGCACGCCTTGTTCCAGATGTTCTAGGAAAAGAAGAATCTCACAAGGATGATTCGTTTTCAACTGGTTTATTAGAATATCCGCAATATACACGTCCGAAAGATTATAAAGGGATGGTCGTTCCTGATGTGTTGACAAGTGGTCATCATAAAAATATAGAGATTTACCGAAAAAAAGAAAGTCTTCGAAGAACGTTGACTAGACGACCAGATTTACTGGAAAACTATGAATTAAGTAAAGAAGAAGCTAAATTACTTGATGAAATAAAAAAAGAATTAAAAAATTAACATAAAATAAATGACATAACTGTATTTTTGATGTATAATATTAATATAGTATGTATTGTAAGCACAGGAGGATTAGAAGTAATGACAACTTCATTTGAGGAATTATTAAATAGCTCAGAAATGCTGAAAAAAGGAGATAAAGTAACTGGTACAGTATCAAAAATCGATAGCGATAAAGTATATGTAGATGTAGCAGGAGCTCAATATGACTGCGTAATTTTACGTAATCAAATTACTAGAAAACCATTTGAAAACATTGAAGACGTATTATCAGTTGGTGATGAAGTAGAAGCTCAAGTAACAGGAATTAGAGCTGATCGTGAAAAAAGATCAGAAGATGTACCTGGTGTAATCTACTTATCACACAAAATTTTAGAAAATGCTGAATATAAAAAATTAGTAGAATTATCTTGGAATGGTTTAATCGAAAAATTCGAAAACGGAGAATTAATTCAAGCTACAGTTTCTGGACAAACTAAAGGTGGATTATTAGCTGATGTAGAAGGATTACGTGCATTTATTCCAGGTTCATATATTGATACTAAATTCAGAAAAGACCTATCTAAATTTGTAGGAAATGAATACACATTCAAAATTGAAGAAGTAGATAAATCTAAAAATAAAATTATCTTAAACAGACGTGTAATCTTAGAAGAAGAAAAAGCTAAAAAATTAGCTGAAGTATACGGAAATATTAACGAAGGTGATGTAATTGAAGGTAAAGTTAGTCGTATTACTGACTTTGGAGCATTCGTAAATATTGGTGAAGTTGATGGATTATTACATATCTCTGAAATTTCTCACGCTCGTGTAGAGAAAGTTGCTGATGTACTTTCAGTTGGAGACACTGTTAAAGTTGCGGTTATCGCTGTAGATAAAGAAAATGAAAAAGTTTCACTTTCTGCTAAAACTTTATTACCAACACAATGGGAAGTAGCTCGTGCTACAATTAAAGCTGGCGATGTATTAGAGGGTGTTGTTCGTAACACAACTGCATTTGGAGCATTTGTTGAAGTATTACCAGATGTAGAAGGATTAGTTCACATTTCTCAAATTTCTCACGAAAGAGTAACAAACGTAGAAGACGTTCTTAAAAAAGGTGATAAAGTAAACGTAAAAGTTTTAGAATTCGATTTTGAAAGCGAAAGATTATCTTTATCAATCAAAGATTTACTAGAAAAACCAGTTAAAGAAGAAGTTAAGGAAGAAGCTGAATACGATACTTCTTACTTAAAAGATGAAGATACTTCATTCAATCTAGGGGACAAATTTAAAGATATCGAACTTTAATTTGAAAAAATAATGAAATAAAGGCAGTAGATAGCTTGTCTATTGCTTTTATTTTTTAGGTAGAAATAGATAACGAGAATTAGTTAAAGCCTGTAATTAAATATTTAATTTTCGTTATTTAGTTAAAAAATATTTAAAGATATGGAGGTAAAAACATGGCAAAACCAACAGTTGCGATAATAGGTAGACCAAACGTCGGGAAATCTACAATTTTCAATAAAATTATTGGTGATAGATTATCTATCGTGGAAGACGTAGCGGGTGTTACTCGTGATAGAATATACTCAAAAGCAGAATGGTTAAATTACTCATTCTTTATGATAGATACTGGAGGAATTGAGTTAGAAGATACTCCTTTCCAAAAACAAATTAGAGCACAAGCTGAATTAGCAATCGACGAGGCAGATGTTATTATTTTCTTAACAAATGGTCGTGATGGTGTAACTAGTGATGATGAAGAAGTTGCTAGACTACTTTATAAAACAGATAAACCAGTTGTACTTGCAGTAAACAAAATTGATAACTTTGATATGAATCATATGATTTATGATTTCTATTCATTAGGATTTGGTGATCCATTCCCAATTTCTGGATCACACGGTTTAGGTATCGGTGACTTACTTGATGAAGTATGCAAAAACTTTAAAGTTCAAGAAGAAGAGGAAGAAGATGACAAAATTAGATTCTCTCTTATCGGGCGTCCTAACGTTGGTAAATCTAGTTTAATCAATACGATTTTAGGTGAAGAACGTGTTATTGCATCTGATATCGCTGGAACTACTCGTGATGCAATCGATACTGATTTTAAACACAATGGTGATGAATATGTAGTAATCGATACAGCTGGTATCAGAAAACGTGGTAAAGTATATGAGAGCTGCGAGAAGTATTCTGTACTTCGTTCTCTTAAAGCTATTGAACGTTCTGACGTCGTCTTAGTAGTTCTTAATGCTGAGGAAGGTATTATTGAACAAGATAAGAAAGTAGCAGGATATGCACACGAATCTGGAAAAGGTGTAATTATCGTTGTTAATAAATGGGATGCAATCGCTAAAGATGATAAGACTATGAAAGAATTTGATGAAAAAATTCGTGATAGTTTTGCATACTTAGATTATGCTAAAATCATTTATGTTTCAGCAAAAACTAAACAACGTGTATTTAACATCTTCCCATTAATTAAAGAATCATTTGAAAATAGACAACGTCGTATTCAAAGCTCAACCCTTAATGAGATTGTTGTTGATGCCGTTGCTATGAATCCAACACCTCAAGATAAAGGTAAGAGACTTAATATTTTCTATGCATCACAAGTTGCTATTAATCCACCAACATTCGTGTTCTTTGTGAATTATCCAGAACTTATGCACTTCTCTTATGAGAGATTTTTAGAGAATAGAATTCGTGATTCGTTTAATTTTGAAGGAACGCCGATTAAACTATTAGCTAGACAACGAAACTAATAGGAGAAATATATTGGGTCTATAATAAATACGGTTGATAATAAATATCAGCCGTATTTAAATTTATAA
>NZ_DBHIUF010000028.1:0-16609 GCF_057272915.1 Gemella sp. | reverse complement strand
AATCATGAGCTTAAAGCTCATGACCCTTCTCATCAGTCCTAAATTTTGGAGACCCCTTTTTTTACTTTTATAAAAAATCAAAGAAGAGAAACTATCAATAGAGTTTCTCTTCTTACTTTATTATTCTAAACCTTCTACAAAGCTATAAGCACTTTGTGCTGCTATAGCTCCATCAGATGCTGCTGTGATTACTTGACGGATTTCTTTTTCACGTACGTCTCCAGCTGCAAAAATACCAGGTACTAATGTTTCTAATTTTTCATTAGTTGGAATGTAGCCAGCTTCATTAGTAATTCCTAAATCTCGGAAATCTTGAGTTTGTGGTAACATACCAACATAGATGAATACTCCATCAGCTTTAATAGAGCTTTCTTCACCAGTTTTAACATTTCTGATTTCGATTGAAGAAACTTTTCTTTCACCTTTAATTTCGTAAGCAACACTGTCCCATACAAATTCGATATTTTCTTTAGCAAATGCTCTGTCTTGAAGAATTTTTTGTGCACGTAGTTCATCACGTCTGTGAACGATAGTTACTTTAGCAGCTAGGTTAGATAAGTATAAAGCTTCTTCTACCGCTGAATCTCCTCCACCGATAACTACTACTTCTTTGTTTCTAAAGAATGCACCATCACATACCGCACAGTAACTTACACCTTTTCCTGAAAACTGTTCTTCTCCAGGAACATCAAGATTTCTATGCTCTGAACCTGTTGCAATAATTATTGATTTCGCTACGTATTCTTTTTCTCCTGCAACAACATATTTAAGTCCGTCTCTAACTCCAACTTCTGTTATGTTTCCAAAACCAAATTCTGTACCGAATTTTTTAGAGTGTTCGAACATTTTTTCTGATAGTTCAGGTCCTGTAATCATCTCATATCCAGTATAGTTCTCAATTTCTTCAGTTGATAGCATTTGACCACCTGGATATTTTCTTTCTAGCATCAATACTGACATATTCGCACGTGATGCGTAGATTGAAGCAGTCATACCTGCTGGCCCTGCTCCTACAATAATTAGGTCATAAATTTTTTCTGTCATATTTTCCACCTTCTCTTTTATGATTCTCTATACAAAATCTTCTTATCTTTGAATTTTGTATTAAGCACTATTAAGTATATCAGACTTCCTACTACAAATACTAGTGAAAGAACTTGAGAAACTCTTAAACTTCCAAGATAAAGAGAATCTGTTCTCATTCCTTCTACTATAAATCTTTCTACTCCATATAAGATTAAGTATGCAGAAAAGACTTCACTTTGTGCTAGTTTATTTCGTATTAGTAATAGTATTACTAATGCGATAAAACACCATAAACTCTCATATAAGAATGTTGGTTGACGATAAGCGCCGTCAATATACATATTTTCTATAATGAACTCTGGAATAAATCTATTCTGTAAATATTCCCTAGTGACTATTTCTCCATACGCTTCATGATTAAAGAAGTTTCCCCAACGTCCCAACATTTGTCCTACTAGTAAACTTGGTGCTATTATATCTAAAAGTTTAATAATTTTTATCCCTCTTTTTCTAGCAAAGAAGTACAGCACAACAAATCCACCTATTAAACCACCGTATATCGCTATTCCACCATCCCAAATGGCTATCATACTAGCGAAGTCACCTTTGTAAAATTCCCATCTGAACATTACGTAGTACGCACGAGCAAAAATAAACGCTATAGGTAAAGCTATTAGTAAAAGATCTAACATTGTATCTTTTTTCAAACCTCTTTTTGTAGCTTCCATATCCGCAAGGTAATATGCAAAAAATACAGTAGTCGCTATTATAATCCCATACCAATAAACTGGTTTTGTAAACAAGTGAAAGGCAATTGGATCTAAGTATCCTAATGTCATATTATTCCACCCCATTATTCATATTATTTCTTTTTATTTCTTCTGCTAATCGTGATGTAAAATCTTTGGCAGTATTCACTCCCATTTGATTTAACCTATAGTTCATAGCAGCAGATTCTATGATGATTGCAACATTTCGCCCAGGTCTTACAGGAATTGTTTTCTTCTCAATTTTAGAATTTAGAATTTCTTTACTTTCATTTCCTAAACCTATTCGATCGTATTGTTTTTGATCATTCCATGTTTCTAGATGAATATTAAGTTGTAATCTTTTGTCGCTACGCACTGCTCCTGTACCGAACAACGTCATAACATTGATAATCCCTAATCCACGAATTTCTAATAAGTGTTTTATTAAAGTAGACTCACAACTTCCGATTAAAAATCCTCTTTCTATCTCTCTTATATCTACTCTATCATCTGCTACTAAACGATGTCCTCGTTTGATAAGCTCTAGAGCTATTTCACTCTTTCCTATTCCACTTTCTCCAGTTATAAGTACCCCAATACCATAAACTTCAATGAATACCCCGTGTATTGAAGTCGTAGGTGCAAATACTCTTCTAAGATGATTTGAGATATTTCCCATCAGTTTCGTAGTGTCATGTTTACATCTTAATACGGGTGTGTCATATTTATTAGCTGCTTCTATTAATTCTTCTGGAACTTCTAGTTCACGTGAAATAATAATACATGGAGTTATACGTGTACATAACATACGCATTCTTGATTTTTTCTCAATATCTGGAATTAATTTAAAGAATGATAATTCGCTTGTTCCAAGAATTTGAATTCTTTTTGGTGAATAGTGAGAAAAATACCCTGCAAGTTGCAACGCTGGACGAGATAACTCATCTGTTGTGATTTCTCTATCTAATCCTTTTTCACCACTTATTACTTCTAAATTCAATTTTTCAACAAGCTCTCTTGTTGTAATTTTTGGCATAATTTTTTTCCTTTTTTATTTCTTTTTAAATGTTTTTATTATTATCGTTCTTTGTTCAGTTTTAAATATAAAATTAAAAATTTTAATTGCTATTACTAAACCTATTGCTGTCCAAAACGATACTATCTCAAAATGTGGTGCCAATATATAAGAAACTGAATAAACTAATATAGTCCTTACTAATAATGAAAATAGTCCTAAACTAAATATTGTTATTATTACAGTAACTAGCAATAATGGTCTAACTAATGTGAATAATATTGTAATCAGCAAGGCTCCAAGGAAACCATATATTGGATGATCAATTTTTAATCTTCCTTGTGTTAAACCTGCAAATGCTATTACAACTAATGTGTTTATAATAACCTTCTTCAAAAAGGGTAAATATATTGTTTTAAATGTATCCATATATTTCCTTTCCATTGCTATTTTATATAAAGTAGAAAGGGAGTGACTCAAAAATCGTGATTTCGGAGAAATCGATTTTGTCGAGTCACCCCCGCAAAGCTTATTAGATATCTACTAAGCTTTCATAAAGCGATTTTAGATATCAATAAACCACTACGACTATGCGTTCTCATATAAACTTTTAAAAATTTAGGACTTTAGGACAAGCCCCTTTCATAAAGCTTATTTTTTAATGATTATTTTGAAAACTCCTCTGTAATTTGAGGAACTACTTGTTTTTTACGAGACACAACACCTTCAAGTGTCATAAAGTCATTTTCTAAAGTTTTACCGAATGCTTGTGCAACTTTGTCTTGTTTTTCACCTAATACTAGCACTTCTGAATCTGAAGTTAAGATATTAGTGATTACAAATACATATGCTGATAATCCTTTTGAAGCTAATTCTGCATTGATTGCCGCTTCTAATTCTTCTTTTCTGTCAGCTACTTCGTTAGCATCAACTGTGTTAATTTGCGCAACTACAAGTTTATCTGCTCCTAAAACAAATTCTTTAGCATCTAAAGAAATTAAAGTTTCCGCTGTTTTATCAGTTGTTGATGCTCCAGCTTTTAACATAGCAAGACCATATTCTTCTGCATTAACTTCAGCAATTTTAGCTAATTCTTCAGCTGCTACTTTGTCTTGTAAAGTACATGTTGGAGATTTAAATAATAATGAATCAGAAATAATTGCTGATAACATTAATCCTGCCATTTGCTTGTCGATATGAACACTTTGTTCTTCATAGATTTTTTTAAGGATTGTAGCTGTACATCCTAGTGGCTCAGCACGGTAATATAATGGTGCTGCTGTTTCAAAGTTTGCGATACGGTGGTGATCAATTACTTCACGAACAACAGCTTTTTCGATTCCATTAGCTGATTGTTGAAATTCATTGTGGTCAACTAAGATAACGTGTTGTCCTTCTTCTACTTCCTCTACTAAACGTGGTAAACGTACGTTAAAGTACTCAAGAGCGTATTTAGTTTCATCGTTAATTTCACCAAGTCTTACAGCTTCTGTATCCATCCCTTGTAATCTTTTTAAGTTGTTATATACGATACTTGAACAAATTGTATCAGTATCTGGATTTTTGTGTCCGAAAATTAAAATGTTTGTCATTTTCTAACTCCTTATTTTTATTTATACTTATTTATATTTTACCTTTTTTTAGTAATTATTTCAAACTTATTTTGAAAATTACAAGCTTTTTTTCGCTAAACTTAAATCTACATGGCAATAACCTGTAGGGTTCTTCTCTAAGTATTTTTGGTGATATTCTTCTGCATCGATGTAGTTGTTTACCGCTTCTACTTCTACAGCAATTTTCTTAGTATAATTTTTTTGTAGTTCTTCGATAAATTTGACTACTTCTTCTTTCGTTTCTTCGTCTACATAGTAGACTCCTGTTCTATATTGACGACCTCTGTCTCCACCTTGTTTATTGATACTTACTGGATCAATAATTCTGAAATAGTGGCGTAATACATCATTTAATGGTAGTACTGAATTATCATATTTTAAGTAAATAACCTCAGCATGGTCTGTTGTTTTAATTTGTTGATAAGTAGTTTCTGCTGTTTGTCCATTGCTGTAACCAACTTTTGTAGTAATTACTCCATCAAGTTGTGAGAAATAACCTTCTACACCCCAGAAACATCCCCCTGCTAGATAAATTTCTTTTTCCATAGCTTAATCCTCTCAATCTTTATAATTAAGTACCTACAATTATACTATAAAACACTTTCTTTTTATATAATTATGCCTGAATTTCAATTAGACTGTAATAATATCAAACTAGCTTAATATAAATTTCTACAGAAAAAAACAAGTACATTTTTTTGTACTTGCTTTTAATTATATTCTACTTAATATTGTGAAGATCTTATAAGCTAAATTCAGCATCAATATTATCTTCTATTCTGTCGTATGAGTTTCTTCAAATACTCTATGTTCTACTTTATAATTATGGAAAATTGCATTAATTTCCGCTCCAATGATTAAAATATATCCTGTAATATATAACCAAAGTACGAACGCCATAAATGCTCCGATTGTTCCATACGTTTTAATATAACTTGAAAAATGATCAATATAGTATCCAAACAGTTTACTTACTATTATCCAAGAAATTGTTGCAAATACAGCTCCTGGTATGATGCTTATTGCTTTAAGTTTCAAATTTGGTCCCATAGTATACAAGAACACAAAAATTAAAAATATAAAGAGTACTGGTAGACTAGAATTTAATACCGACCATAAATTATAATATCCTTCATCAAGATTAAATTTATGGAAAAGTATATAGGTAAGCTGTTTTCCGAATACGATTAAAACTAATGCAACAAACATTCCAATTAAAAATAATGCTGTTAATATTACACTAATTAGTTTTGTAACTATCCATATTCTTCCATCACGAACTCTAAAGGCGTTGTTAAAAGCTATAATTATTCCATAGATACCACTAGAAGCTGACCAAAGTGTGAATACGATCCCCACTGTAATAATCGTGTTATTTTTATTATTTAATACTTCTGAAATCATATCAAAAAGATAATCTCCTAAGTCACCTGGCGCATAGCTTTGAATCTTCTCTAATAAAAATTGTTGATCAATTTTAAAATATGGAGTTAATGCCAATGCAACAATTAGCATAGGAAATAAAGATAAAATAAAATAATAACTTAAATTTGCTGAAAGTAATGATATTTCATCATACATAACTCGATAAAACATCTCTTTAGCAAATTTCTTAATAGTTAGCTTTCCTTTAGGATTATCATCATAAAATGAATAATTTTTTTCTGGTATAAACATAATTATAAAATAAATTTCGCTACTGTTTTAGCAGCTTTATAATACATCGGTAATGATGATACAGATAATAAATTTAAACTTCCGATAGGAAACTTATTTTTTTCCGATACAACATACCCTTTTTCTTCTAAATACTTTTTAGCTTCCTCTACTTTTGCACGTTCTTCTGAACTTAGATTTTCTTTTTTGTGAAGTACTGCAACTGCTAATGCCCCTGCACCCACAAGTCCTAATAATAATTTTTTACCCATTTATATCTCCTTTTAAATGTAATTTCAACTTTTGACAATATAGTAATATTTTAAACCATTTACTTAAACAAAGCAACAGTTAATATATTTTCAATTATTATAGTATATCTATAAATTTTTTATAATTGTAAAAACTTAATGATTATCCTAGCTCTCCCTTTAATATTCTCAAAATGATTCATTTTTCGGGAGTGACTCAAAAATCATCGGAGAAACAAGATCTTGTCGATTCCCCCCGCAAAGTTTATTAGGTATCTAAAAAGCTTTTATAAAGTGAATTTAGATATCAATAAACCACTGCATCTATGAGTTATCATATATACTTTGTTAAAATTTAGAACTTTTGGGGCAGCCCCAACAAAATAAAAACCCATCCTAATCATGTTATTTTAATTAGGATGAGCCTTCTTACTATTATTTAGACTTATTATTTTCTTTTAGCTGTTCTGTGATTTTCTTATCATAATAATCGTTCAAATTCTTCATCGTATACATTTTATTAATATAAATTCCCACTATACTAAATAGAACTGTAATTACCAGTAGGGTTACAAGTAAAGAAGCTATAATGGCATTTGCTCTTTTATGATTTTTTATTTTTATCATAATATTAACTTCCCTCCTCGCTGTGAGTAATCGGCTTAATTTTTTCTATTTCTACTTTATCTTTTCCTTGCTTTTCTTTTTCTTCTTTTGCCTTATCATCTTTATCTTTTTTCTCTTTTTCTTTTTTTTCTTTCTCTTCTTGAGCTTTTTCTTTATCTGTTTTTTCATTTTTTACTCTCAAGTACATATCACGTTTATGACTGTTTTTATCAACAAGAGAAATATGTATTATATCATTTTCTTCAGATAAATTATATTCTTTTAAATTTTTTAACAAAAGAATAAATCCAGCAAAGTTATGTGAATTTTTATATTTATCAATGTAAATGCGGTTGTCTATGAAATTAATTCTTACATCTTCTGAATCATCTTTGCTTTCCATTAAAATATAATGTTTTTCCTGAGTGACTTTGGCACTATTATTATAAGTTTCTAATATTTTTCTATGAGCTAATGCATATTCATAATTTGAATAGTCTAGAAATCTTTTAGAAGTATTTATCGTAGTCTGAAGTATTAACATAAGTAGTAGAGTTAATATAACCAAAAGAAACAAAGATACTGTTAATTCTAATAATGTAAATCCTTGCTTATTTTTACCTATAATCGACTTTTTCACCTGTTTGTTCATCCTCAATTTTTGCTGAGCTTCCACTTACACTTATGTAATAATTATCTCTCCTTGTAGTAAAACTACTCTCTTTATAGTGACTACAAATTTCTTCATACAATATTTCTTTCATCTCTAGCTCTTTTTCAATTTTATACAAATTTGAATACTGCTTAACCATATTTGGAATTAAAAACACAAATAGCAACGAGCAAATAAATAGTGAACCTATTAATTCTATAAATGTAAAACCTTTCTTATTGTATTTCATCAAGTGTCACATATCCAGCATCAAGGTGAACAATTATCTTATATGCACTATTATCAAACTTCACATAAACTGTATTCGCCTTAGATGTTAGATATCCTCTCCAATATTCAAATTTTACAGATGCTGCTCCTAACTCCGCCTTACCATTTTTTCGTATTTTCTTCCACTGTTTCTGACCATCATACAAGACAGCATACTCATTATCATTCGTAAAAAAGCAGATATAAGATCTATCCTTACCTAAACTTTTGGTTTGAACATTATAAATTTCAGAAACTAATTCATTTACCGCTAATCTTTCTTGATATTTATCGTAAGAGTTTATAGAAATTTTCGATAAAATTATCACTATAATACTTACTATCATTAAAACAGCTATCATTTCTACCAAAGAGAAACCGCACCTATTTTTCAAGAGTTGCTTTACCATTTGCTATTACTATTTTTTTACCATTTGGTGCTGTACTAGCTTTGTCTGCAGGTCCATCTAAATAATGTTTTTCAACTAGTTTTTCAAATGTAACTTCTTTATCTTTTTCATTAATTTCATACGCTGTTACTTGAGCCTGAACTGTTTTTTCATAAGCTTCTGAACTTTTATCTTTTGCAGTGTCTATATTCTTAGTAATATTAGGCACTATAAGGATTAATAGTATTGCTATTATAAATAGCACGATAAGCATTTCAATTAATGTAAACGCTTTTTTACTTTTCAATTTTTTTATTATTTTTTTCATAAGTTCCTCCTTATCTTAGCGAGCTAGCCATATTAAATATTGGAAGTAATATAACCATATATAATCCAACTATTACTACGGCTAAAATTCCGAATAGAATAGGCTGTAATTTTTTTAAGTTTCTATCTAATGATGTTAGAAAAGTATCTAGCATCAGTTCACTAAATAATTTTAATTCTTTGTCAATCAAACCATTATTTTTCCCGTGGCTTACAAATTTTTGAATTGAGTTATCAAAATATTTAATTTTTCCTATAGCTTCTTCGAAACTTATACCTTTATCTAATTCCTGTAATACATCTTTTGAAAATTGAGTTAGGTAATAATCATAGTTTTCTTCAACCATAACTTCTAAAGCTGTTTTCAAAGAAAATCCGCTCATAAGAAACAAGCTCAACTCCATAGAAAATCTGTAAGAAAAATATAATTTAGAATAGTTCCTAACTTTAGGAATATATATAAGTGATTTTAAAAATAGATTTGGTTTATATTTAATTGTATAAAAAATGTAACTTATTCCTAAAAGAGTAAGTAAAAATATTATAGAAATGAATTTTGGAATATAGTATAGTGATTTGATTAATATAATAGTTTGGAGATCCATCTTAATATTAGATGAAGTATAGATGTTCTCAAATTGTGGAATTACTAGCGCATTAAACACCATGATGAGACATATTAGTGTAAGTGTTAAAAATAGTGGATATCTTAAAGTTTTAATTACCTTTTCTTGTTGTATTTTTTGTATTGTTAGATATGTTTCTACTTCTTGTAGCATATCTTCTATTCTGCCATAATCTTCTGCAAATTTTATTTTACTAATAATTAATTGTGAATATCCAAGATATTCCAATATATCGGATAATTTTTTTCCATTAGAGAGTTTTTCTTTTATTTTTATAATTTCTTCATCAGCAACCTCATATTGTATTAGCAAAAACTCTAAAGAATCTTCTAACATATATCCATGATTAATCAATTCATACAGACGTTTAATAAAATATATCTTGTTCTCTTTATCTAGGGCTTTTTTAATATCCCCATTTTTCTTTTTCATCAGTCGTGATTAATCCTTTCTCACATGCTAATTTAAATTTTCTCTCTAAAGAGTTTTCATGTATTCTATTATTATCAATGTATTCATGGATGTCTTCTTTTTTCAATATTTCAGTTACTAATCCTCTTTTTCCATTTGTTAAATTTACCAGCCTTTGCGAAATTATGCAAATCACAGTTTGTTTGATATCTTCTAATGATAAGTTTAAATCTCTTAGTCGATTTATTACTCCAATAGAATTTTCAGCATGAATTGTACTCAAAACTAAATGTCCAGAAAATGATGATGTAATTACCTGGCTTGCAGTTTTATAATCACGAATTTCTCCAATTACCATCGCATCTGGATCACAACGTAGTATAGATTTTAGTGCGTTATCATAATTAATTCCAGCTTTTTCATTTACTTGCATTTGAATCAAACTAGAAATCTTTTTCTCTACTGGATCTTCTACTGTTATTACCTGCTTATCTCTACTCGCCAAATCACTTGCTAATTTATACATAGATGTTGATTTCCCGCTTCCCGTAGGTCCAGAAAATAGTACTAAACCATATGCTCTTTTAGAAAGTTCATTAATATACTTGCTATCTTCATCAAATATACTATAATCTACATCTTCTAATTCGTTTATAAAAATTCTGACTACACAACCTTCATTTAATTCATTTAAAGGTAACGTAGAAACACGTAGATAATAATCTTTTTCGTTGTACTTATATACAAAACGACCACTTTGTGGCTCTTTATTTCTCGAAATATCAATATTCGAGTTATATTTTAATAGCGAAATTATCGCTTCTATCTCCCTATTAGAAAATTGTTCATATTTACTCAGATGTCCTCCTACTCTGAGTTTAATAAAGGAATCTCCCGATGTATGTGGATATATATGAATATCACTGGCTCTTCTTTCTATTGAATCATTAAGAATCTGGTTCATTAAATTTTTTACATCAATAGTTATCACCCCATTTCCTCAAGAAAAGGAAAATATAGGCTAAGTATTCCTACTTAGCCTATATTTAAAACTATTAATTTAATTTACTACATTATAACTCTATAGCCTAAGTATTTGAGTATGTTATAGATTTATATTTCTAGAAAAAGAATATCCCCTAAATCTTCTCAAAACTTCTTCTACTAATTTACAATCCTCACTGTCCAATGATTTAATCATATCAATTACTTCAAAGTGAGTATCTGCCAACTCTTCTGGTTCCCCTTTTTCAGTTTTATAACCAACCAGTTCATCAATAGAAACGTTATATAGTTTCGCTATAGATACTAGTGTTGCAACGTTAGGTTCGTTTCTTCCGTATTCCCAGTTCGCATATACACCATGAGATGATAACTCTAGTTTATCTGCTACAGTTGACATAGAGTAATTGTTCATTTTTCGAAGTTTTTTTAAGTTTTGTGCCAGTAATGTTCCTTTATTCTTCAAAGTAATCCTCCTTTCTCATCTATAACCATTATACCTTGTTTTCTATAAAAAATCAAATTAAATTATAAATTTTTGAACCTTTTTTTTATGCTAATATGAAATATTATTTTCAAATTATGTGTAATTTTTACAGAAATACTACCAAGAACTGTGATATGTCAACCTCAAACAAAAATAAAACAACGCTTAAACTAGCGTTGTTTTCATTCATTAAATAGGTTTTTCAACAGTTAATATTTTTATATTTTTCAATAAATTTGTATAAACATAATTTGCTGCTATAAGACCAGCAACCGAAGGACAGAATGCATTAGATGCTGGTGGAATTTTCGCTTTTCGTATAGATGAGTCTTGTTTCCCAATTTTTTCTAAATATTCTTTGTTCGCAATTGTCGGACTTTCCGTAGAAAATACTACAGGAACTTTTCCTCGAACTTTTTCTTTTTTAAATTTAGTTCTTATTACTTTTGCTAATGGGCAAACTGTAGTTTTACTAATATCAGCAATTTGGAATTTTGTTGGATCTAGTTTATTTGCAGAACCCATTACACTAATCACTGGAATATTATTTGCTAAACAATATTTTATTAAATGTATTTTAAAAGTCACCGTGTCACAAGCATCGATAACAAAGTCCAATGGTTTCTCATAGAATACTGGATATGTATCTTCAGTGTAGAAATCTTGAATAGCAATAACTTCACATTCTGGATTAATATCCAAAATTCTTTTCTTCATTTCTTGAACTTTACTGCATCCTACGGTTTTAGTAGTCGCATGAATTTGTCTATTAACATTTGTTATATCGATATCATCTTTATCCATTAAAACTAAAGATCCTACACCTGAACGTGCTAACGACTCAGCAGCAAATGAGCCTACACCACCAACACCTAGTATACCAACTCTTTTACTTTTTAATATTTCTAAACCTTCTGTTCCTATTACTAATTCATTTCTCGAAAATTGATGTAACATTTCTATCTCCATTTTTTAAATTATATAATTTTTAAATTAAAAAAGACTGGATACATTTTTGAACCAGCCATAAAAAAACCAAAACGCCGTAGATTCTTACCTAAATTGGTCCTGATATAATCAGGTGGGTATGATAGCCTTATGTTCTAAAGTCTTCTCAAGGAAGCATTTTATACTAATAAGCGATTCTCATTCCCGTTCAAAAAGTGTTAGGCCCGAATATATGGTAAGTCTTACAAGCGCTTTAGTTTCTATTTATATTTTACCACACTTACTTTACTAAAACAACCTCAAAATTTGTATAATCAGGTAGATTGATTTATTCTTTCATCTAAACCCTATTAAATAAAAGGTTTTCATAAAGTAAAATATTTTTTAAACATATTTTTAGTAATCGATTCTTTTGTACTTATTTTTTTATTTAATTTTTATTATTTTAAAAGTTTTTTCAGAAACTTCCCTGTGTAGCTTTCATTATTTTCAATTAATTGCTCTGGAGTACATTCAGCTAAGATTGTTCCCCCTCCTACTCCACCTTCTGGACCTAAATCTATAAGATGATCGCAGCATTTTATAACATCTAAGTTGTGTTCAATCACAACAACTGTATTTCCACCATCAACTAACTTATCAATAATTTTAATTAATCTACTTATGTCATCAATATGTAAACCGGTTGTAGGCTCATCAAGAATATATAGTGTTTTACCTGTAGATTTCTTGTAAAGTTCACTCGCCAGTTTTACCCTTTGAGCCTCTCCTCCTGATAATGTTGTCGCACTTTGACCCAATCTTATATAATCAAGTCCAACATGTACTAGTGTCTCAAGTTTATTTTTTATCTTAGGAATATTCTCGAAAAATTCGTACGCCTCTTTAATAGTCATATCTAAGACATCACTGATACTCTTACCTTTATATTTAACTTCTAATGTTTCTCTGTTGTATCGTTTACCTTTACATACTTCACATGGAACATAAACATCAGGCAAGAAGTGCATTTCAATTTTTAGAATTCCATCACCACTACAAGCTTCACAACGACCACCCTTTACATTAAAACTGAATCGTCCTTTTTTATATCCTCGCAATTTGGCTTCATTAGTACTTGCGTATAAATCTCTTATATCATCAAATACACCTGTATAGGTCGCTGGATTACTTCGTGGTGTTCTTCCAATTGGGCTTTGATCTATATCGATAATCTTATCTATATTTCCTTCAATTCCCTCTACCGATTTCACTACAGTTGTATCGATTTCCTCTTTATTAAGTACATTTTTTACTGAATTAAACAAGATTTCATTAACAAGTGTTGATTTACCACTACCTGAAACCCCAGTTACTCCAATAAATTTACCAAGTGGGAATTTCACACTAACGTCCTTTAGATTATTTTTTCTTGCTTTCTTAATAACGATATTTTCACCATTACCTTCTCTTCTTTTCGATGGTACGTCTATTTTTTTGCGGCCTGATAGATAAGCTCCAGTTATAGAATTTTCATTCGCCATGATTTCATCAGGTGTTCCAACAGCAACTACTTGGCCTCCATGTTCTCCTGCTTTAGGTCCTATATCAACTATATAGTCACAAGCTAGCATCGTATCTTCATCGTGCTCTACTACTAATACAGTATTGCCTAAATCTCTCATAGAAAGCATAGTATTAATTAATTTTTCATTATCTCTTTGGTGTAAGCCTATTGAAGGTTCGTCAAGAATATAAGTAACCCCCATAAGTTTCGAACCAATTTGCGTTGCTAATCGGATACGCTGAGCTTCTCCTCCTGATAATGTTCCAGATGATCTATCTAGTGTTAAATAATCTAAACCAACATCATTTAAAAACTGTAATCTTGATTTAATTTCTTTAAGTACTAATTTCGCTATTGCATAGTCTTTTTCACTTAGTTTTATATTTTGGAAAAATTCATAACTATCTTTAATAGACATTTCACAAACTTCTGCAATATTTTTTTCTGCGACATACACCGATAAGATTTCTGGTTTTAATCTTTGACCTTTACAACTACGGCATGAGTCTTCTTTAATATACTTAGCCATAGCTTCTCTTGTTGCTCTAGTCATCCCTGATTTATAACGTCTAAGAATATTATTCGCTACACCTTCAAAATATACTATACGTGAACGTTGTACCCCTTCGTCATTAATATATTTATGAGTAATTTCTTCATGATTATTTCCATATAAAATAATTTGTTGTTGTTCATTGTTTAAGTCTTTAAATGGAGTATCCATATCAATTCCAAAATGTTCACATGCGCATTTAATTAAACTTGGATAATATGTCGAAGTCGCATTATTATAAACTAATATAGCTCCTTCATTTATCGATAAGTCTTTTTGAATAATTTTATTAACGTCTACTGTTTCATGCATTCCTAAACCATCACATTCTGGACATGCTCCTTGTGGATTGTTAAACGAGAAAATACGAGGCTCTAAATCACCTAAAGTAAAATCGCAGTGTTTACAACTATACTTAGTTGAGAATAATTGTGTAGTTTCTTCTTTAACATCATCTATTTCTACTAAATCATTATTAGAAAGGTTTAGTGATGTTTCTAATGAATCAGCTAAACGTGTTTCAATTCCTTCTTTAATAACTATCCTATCAATAATTACACTAATAGAATGTTTTTTGTTTTTATCTAATTCTGGAATATCTCCAACTTCGTATAATTCACCATCAATTTTGAATCGAATATATCCATCTTTTATTAGTTTATCTATTAATTTTTTATGAGTACCTTTTTTATCCTTAACAATCGGTGCTACTATTTGGATTCTACTACGTTCTGGCATTAACATAATCGCATCTACGATTTGACTTATTGAACTACTCTCAATCTTCTCGTGATGATTTGGACAGTAGATTTCTCCAATTCTAGCATAAAGTAGACGCAAGTAATCGTAAATTTCTGTTACTGTTGCTACAGTTGACCTAGGGTTTTTTGATGTCGTTTTTTGATTTATTGATATTGCTGGCGATAATCCTTCGATAAGATCAACATCTGGCTTTTCAAGATTACCTAAGAACTGTCTAGCATATGCACTTAAACTTTCCACATAACGACGTTGTCCTTCAGCATAGATAGTATCAAAAGCCAGTGAACTTTTACCACTACCACTTAGCCCAGTAATAACAACAAACTGATCACGTGGGATTTCTAAATCTATATTTTTAAGGTTATTTTCCCTTGCTCCTTGTATTACAATTTTATTTTTCTTTTGCATAAATTACCTCAAATGATTCTATACAATCAAATTTTATTATTCATTGTAAAATCAATTTTGTGTCCTATTTTTTAGACTCATTTAATTTTACATTAACCTCCTTATTATAACATAAATGTAATTGAATATTAAAAAAGAAAGTTCTGAAAAACAATTTCAAAACTTTCAAATCATATAAATTTATTTTTGAATTGATAAAATACAATCATAAGATTTATCATATATAAAATTAACCTACTATTTAATCAATATATCAGTTCAAATTTTTACAATAAATCTATGATAAAATTCCCATTAAATTATCTATAATATTTTTCAAATTATTTTCTACATTCTCTAAAGTACTTCCCATACTATTTAATAATACATTCATATTTTCTTCAAAATCCTTAGGGAGAATTTTAGCATGTTCTTTAGCATACGATATCATTCTCTTTTCTCCTGGATGAGTAAGTTCATTTACTGCAAAAATAATATCGAAATAAGATTCTATAAATGCAGCCATACGATGATTTACACTAATAAAATCCCCACGATTAAATGCTTTTAGAATCTGTTTATCATAAGAAGGTAAGTTCCCTGTTAATAAACGAAGATTTTTTGAAATAATATTTTCTTTTAACTCCTTAGGAAATGGGACTTCAAATCTTTCTTGTATTTTATAAAATTCTTTATGTGGATCATAAAGAACTTTACTATTTTTCAAGTTATGCCAAAAACACGTTGTATAACCATTACCAGCTCGATGTTTTTCCACAACATTTTCTATATTATTCTCAAAATCATTTATATTTCTATAAATAATATCTATATCTACCCCATCGGATAAAGTACAATCATCTTCAAATTCCCAAAATTGATTATTTAATTCAATGTAAGAACAATATTTATCTAAAATTAATTTTCTACAATCTTTATTGGGTATGCTTGTACAATAAATATAGAGGTCATAATCGGAACTTTTATCAAAGTTATTATCACTTCTAGAGCCCCCCAATACTATTGCTGTTACCTCAGGGAATTTAGTAAATTCTAGCCAAAGTTTATCAAATACTACCATTGTATTATCCTTTCAATATCGATATAATTCCTATTACATATTATTCTAACATACATCCTTATTTGTATATATATTTTTTTAAAACTTTTATTAAATATTAAGAAAAAATGGAGTGACTCAAAAATCGTGATTTCTGAGAAATCAGTTTTGTCGAGTCACCCTCACAAAGGTTCTGGGTCTATAATAAATACGGCTGATATTTATTATCAACCGTATTTATTATAGACCCAGAAAAAACAGTAAACCTTTTTT
>NZ_DBHIUF010000027.1:0-18187 GCF_057272915.1 Gemella sp. | reverse complement strand
TTTATAAATTTAAATACGGCTGATATTTATTATCAACCGTATTTATTATAGACCCTTAAGAACTAGCTATAGAAAAATATAGTTAGTTCTTTTTTTACGTTTATAAGGAGTGAGTAGAAAATCGTGATTTCGGAGAAACAAGATTTTGTGAATTTTGTTAAGTCACTCCTATGTATATGGCATTAAAATGGCATTGAAAATAAAAAAAAGAAGCCCTGTTACTGGTGTAATAGGGCTTTTAAGCTTCTTCTTATTAACGTACTTCTTTAATACGAGCAGCTTTACCACGTAAGTTACGTAGGTAGTATAATTTAGCACGTCTAACTTTACCTTTACGTACAACTTCAATTTTTTCAACTTTTGGAGTGTGAACAGGGAATGTTCTTTCAACACCAACACCGTTTGAAATTTTACGTACAGTATAAGTAGCAGAGATTCCTCCACCACGACGTTTGATAACTACTCCTTCGAATTGTTGGATACGCTCACGTCCACCTTCAACGATACGAACGTGTACTCTTACTGTATCCCCAGCTTTAAATTCAGGAATGTCTGATCTTAATTGCGATTTAGTGATCGCTTCAATGATTTTGCTCATTATTCTTTCTCCTTTTTTTACAAAATGTTCATTACTAATGCTTGATTAACAGAGGAACATCGTAATTTAATGTTTTCACATCTCGACTATTATAACATTATTTCAAGTAAATATCAATAGAAAATTTAATGATTTTTATTATAAAAGAGCTTTTTCCCAAGTTTCTTCTTTGAATCCAAGTAGTAGGATATCATTTTTAAAATCAAAAGCTAATGGACGTTTGATTAACATACCATTTTCATGTAGTAGTGTTAAAGCTTCATCAAGAGATAAAGTTTCTAATTTATCTTTTAAGCCAAGTTCTTTATAAACAAGTCCACTAGTATTAAATAATTTTTTTAAAGGTAAATCGAATATTTCGATGATTTTTTTAAATTCTGCCACAGTTGGTGTTTTTTCTTTAACATTGAAGTATGTTGCTTCAATATTGTTTTCTGTTAAAAGTTTTTTTGCTTTTCTACATGTTGAGCATGTCGGGTATTCGTAAATAGTTAGCATATAATCTCCTCAATAATTTTTTATAAAATCTAATAATTATTGATATTATAATATTTATTTTTATTAGTGTAAAGGAATCTGTTTAGAATTTAATCTATATAACAAGCGTTTAGATTAATTGAATAAGTAAGATGTGATATAATTAACTTATAGAGATAAAGGAGAAATACTATGCAAAAGATAATTGTAAAAGATGTTTCTAAAATATATGGAGAAAATAGTAATAAAGTTATAGCGAATAATGCTATTAATTTTGATATAAATGAAGGAGAATTTGTTGTAATTTTAGGTCCTAGTGGAGCAGGGAAGAGTACACTCCTTAATATTATAGGTGGCATGGATAGTGTTACTAAAGGATCAATAAATGTTTTTGGAAAAGAGATAGTTGGTCTTAATGAAGCTGAACTAACTAAATATAGAAGAGAAGATATAGGTTTCGTTTTTCAATTCTATAATTTGATTCCAAACCTAACAGTTTTAGAAAATGTAGAATTAGCTGGACAAATTGTAAAACAGCCGAAAAAAGCAACAGATATCTTAAAGTTAGTAGGATTAGAACATAGAATGAATAATTTTCCTTCGCAAATCTCTGGTGGAGAACAACAGCGTGTTGCTATAGCGAGGGCAATAGCTAAAAATCCAAAACTATTACTTTGTGATGAACCAACTGGGGCGTTAGATTATAAGACGGGAAAAAATATCTTAAATATCCTAAAAGACTATAGTGTGGATGAGAAAAAAACTGTAGTTATTATCACTCACAATAGTTCTATAGCTGAAGCTGCAGACAAGGTAATAGAAATTTATGATGCTAAGGTGAAAAAAGTAACACAAAATACTAATCCTAAAAGTATTGATGAAATAGAGTGGTAGTGTTATGAAAGCAATAAATAAAGATATATTAAGAGAAATATCAAAAACAAAGTCGAAGTTTATATCGACAATGATAATAATGTTTCTGGGAGTTTTTATCTTTGTAGGTCTAAAAGAAACATCACCCGCTATGGTGAATACCTATAATAAGTATATAGAACGCCATAAAATGTATGATCTGCGAGTGAGTCATAATTTTGGAATCAATGAAGAAGATATGAAAATTATAAATTCTATGGATAATATTGATTTAAGTGAAAGTTATTTTATAAAAAAACTCCAGATAACTAATAGTAATGAGTTTGTAAATATAGAATCTTTACCTAAAAAATTAGTTTCACCTGAGTTAACTGAAGGTGCTTTACCTAATAATGATCGAGAAATAGCTTTAGTAGAATCATTACAAAGTAGTTATAAAATTGGTGATGTGATTTCTTTTATTTCAGATAAGAGTGAAAGTAATACTTTAAAACAATATAAGTTTAAAGTAGTTGGTTTCGTTCAAGGAGCAGATCATATAGAGGTATCTAATAATAATCTAGCTAATAAAGACTATTTTGGGTATGTAAAAAGAGATGTTTTTAAATTTGAAAATGTAAGTGGAGTAAATATAAAACTTAAAGATATTAACTATAAATATAGTGATAAAGATTATATTACGGAAGTTAATAAGACTAGAGATAGCCTGATAGAAAAATTAAAAACTCAGCAAAAAATCGACGAAAAAAATTATTTAGAAAAAAATAATAAAAAATTAAATGAAAATGAAAAAGTAATAAATCAAGCACAAGAACAACTTGATAGTGTTAAAGAAAGACTTGAATTATTAAAAAATGTTGATAGCAAGAGTTACAATGAACAAGTAGAAAAATTGAATAAAGCTCAAAAAGAGATTGATGATAATAAAAAGCAACTAAATATTGGGAAAGCTAGTCTTTCAGAAGAAAGTTATCCTAGATTCTCTGTAGAAAATATTAGAGGTTTAAAAAACTATGCTCAATTTATAGATTCTGCGAGTAGTTTAACCTTTGTTGCTAATGTTTTTTCAATATTCTTATTCGTTGTATCGATTTTAGTTTCACTAACAACTTTGACTAGAATGATAGATGAAAATAGGATAAACATCGGTACTCTTAAATCGCTAGGATACAGTAATTACCAAATTTCTAAGAAATATTTTGTATATGGTGGATTATCTACCTTGATAGGTACGATATTAGGGATTATTGGAGCATATTTGGTGATTGTGCCGATAATATATAATTCTTATGCAAGGTTCTTTACTTTTAATACACCGGAGATCGTATATACTCCAAGTATACTTATCGCAGCTTTTGTTATTTCATTAGGATGTATAAGTTTAGCGATTTATATACCACTTAGAAAAAACTTAAAAGAAAAGAGCGCGTACTTGTTGCGTCCTAAGGCTCCGAGTGGAGGAAGTAGGATATTTTTAGAGAAAATATCATTTATCTGGTCAAGACTTAGCTTTTTAAGAAAGGTAACCTTTAGAAATATTTTCCGTTATAAAATTAGAATGTTAATGACGATATTTGGAGTTGCGGGATGTCTGACTCTTATGTTTATAGGTTTTGGTATTCGCTATGGAGTTATAAATATTTCTAATGAACAATTTAAAGTAATTAATAAGGTAGATATCGCAGCTACTTATAATCCTTATATAGATAATGAAAGTGTAGAAAAACTTCAAAAAGAGGTTGATAGTAATAAGAATGTTAAAGCTAGCACCAAGGTAAATATTCAACTTGCTACTTTCGAGAGTAATAATGAAATTATAGATTCTGCACAATTAATAACGGTGGATAAAGAAAACTACAAGGACTATATTACATTAATGGATAATAATACCAAAGGTATTAACTTACCAGTTGACGCGGCTGTTATTAGTGAAAAACTTGCATATCTTCACAAGTTACAGGTAGGAGATAGCTTTAATGTAGTTGTAAATAATAAAGAATATGCATTTAATGTTGGTGAAATTAATAAGAATTACTTTGGGCATACAATTTATATAAATAAAGATTATTATGAATCAGTATTCAAAAAACAATATAAGGACAATACGTTTTTAATACAAACTACAGGTGGTAAGGAAACTGTTGAGAGTGTTGTAAGTAATTTAAATAACAATAGCGATATAGTAAACATAAGTGATAATTCTAAAATACAAGAAATACTTGATAATTTTATTAAAGGGATAGATATTATAGTGGCAGTTATGGTGATTTGTTCAGTTACATTAGCACTTGTAGTATTATATAATTTAATAAATGTTAATGTATCTGAGCGTATTAGAGAATTATCAACGATAAAAGTTCTTGGTTTTTATCCAAGTGAAGTAACTATTTATGTATTTAGAGAAATTTTTTACTTAAGTGGGGTAGGTATTATTTTAGGTAATTATCTAGGTTATAAAATGTATCTGAAAATAATACTAGAACTCGCTGGAAGAGACATGATGTTTAGTAGTAAAGTACCTTTAGTAGTTTATTTATTAGCATCGGGTATAACAATATTGATTACTGTAGTCGTAATGATAGTAATGCATAAAAAACTAAAAAAAGTAAACATGGTAGAAGCTCTTAAGGCAATAGAGTAGAATAGGAGAAAAAATGGCGATTATAATAAATGACGAAGCGAAAAAATTATTAAAAGATAAAAATAAAAACTATATATTAGTATCACTATTTCAACAAGCTTGTTGAGGTGGCGGAGTAAATAAAGTTATCGGGGTTTCGATAGCAAGCAAATTCGATAAAGAATTATATTCAAAATATGTAGTTGATGGAATAGATGTTTATATTGACTATAGATTAAATATAGGAGAAAATGTAGAAATAGGTGTAGAAAAATTCTTATTTATGAAATATTTTAACCAGGTAGGGATCACCGCTTTATAAATAAAAAAACAACTAGAGATGAAAAGTATCATTTCTAGTTGTTTTTGTTTATTAGTTAGAAGATGCAATAAGCTCTTCTTCTTTTTTATGTTTATCGTTGTAGATTTTTTTCATAATACCGATAACGATTGATAGTGCGAATAAACACATTAATCCGATGAATAGGTTTCTAACCCCACCAGAAAGTGTACCACCAACGTATGAGTAAACTATTGTTGCTGGTAATTGTCCAACACCAGTAGCTATGAAAAATCGCCAAAAACTCATATTAGTAAGACCAGCAGCGTAACTAACGAAGTCGAAAGATACGAACGGTAATAGCCTACAAATAAGAATAGCTTTATCTCCGTAGCGTTCGAAGAAGACGTCAATACTTGCCATAGCACCTTTACTTGTTAGTTTTTCAACTACATCACGACCAAGCCCGCGAGCAATGTAGAAACATACCGCAGCCCCTATCATTGCCGTTGACCAAGATAATACAGCCCCTAGAACCCAACCAAAGATAGCAGCATTAGATAGTGTGATTAAGAATGCAGGAATTGGAGCGGCGATTGATTGAAGTACCATTAATACTCCAGAAACTACCGCAGCCCAAGCTCCCCATCCACGTAGATATTCAATTACTGCATTTGTATCAAATTGAGATAGAGTTGCGAATGCTGTATTAATACCAGTTTTAAAACTAGGCACTGTAAAGTAAATTGCGAAGAAAATTGCAAAGCAAGCAAGCGTAATGTATCTTACTTTTTTACGTTGTGCTTTTAATTTTTTCTCTTCTTCAGGGTCAACTTCTCTTAAATCACTAAGTTTTACTTCTTTTTCTTTTAATGCTTTAAGTTCTTCTTTAGTATATACTTTTTGGTATTTAGAAAGTGTTAAAATAATATAAAGATTTATTAAGTTAATGATAATAACACCAACTATAAATGGAACCTTAATTTGATTAAGTGTTCCAGCGTGCAGTACTTCACGAGCTATATATAGTAAAGTTTTAGTTTTACCTGAGGAAATAGCCATTAGAAGTATAATTGCTTCTATAATGAAAAATGTATATTTACGATTTATACGTTTAAAATATAATCCTGTCATTATACCGTAAACAGTCCAAACGAATATCACAAGACTTTGGTCAGCTAACATTTCAAACTGTGTAAAGAAGAACAGTAAGAATGCAAAGAAGTAACCAACAGCTATACCAACACTTGTGAAATAGAATAATAATCTTAAGCGTTTCATTAAATCTCTCCTTGTGATTAGCTATTATTTTTTAATGCTATAAATAACAGCTGCATATGTTCCATCTTCTGGAAGAATATCTTCGTTACCAGTGAATTTAACCTCTTTACGAGTTTCAACTGCACCATAAGTATAAGTAGTATTAGAGATGATACCTACCGGACAACTATCTAAACAAGATAAGCATCCTGTGTTTTTATCGATTGCACGTTTTAAGTTACCACCGAAGCGGAAATCAATTTGTTTACCATTACTATCTTTTACTACTTCGTTGATGTCATATTTTTTGTCAGCTCCATTCCAAGTGATTTCAGCTTTAATTGGAGTTCCTTCAACATGTGTAGTAGTTGCGTTATTTGGATTCATATTTTCTCCTGGTTTTGCACCAATCTCAATTAGAGCGTTGTAGAATTCTTCTGGTTTAGCAAATGCTGTGAAGATAGATTTAGCACCGTTTGTACCACTTTGTTCTACTGAGTTATGTCTTGTAGCTTCATCGAAGTATTTACCATTAATTTTTGTAAGAACAGTAATAGTACCAGCTTCTTTATCTACTTTAATAGGTTTATCTAATGATACACCTGCTACATAGTCTGCAGGTTGATTAGATTTTTGTGATGTTGAATTAGAAGAACTGCTGCACCCAACTGCAGTAAATGCTAATCCAGCGGCCATAAGGACTGATAATATTTTTTTTGGTTTCATGTAATGAATCCCCCTTATTAATAAATTTTTTATATAATTGTATTATAACATTTATATAAAAAGGTAACAATAATTTATATAAAATATTATATAAATTTAATTAATAGTAAAGCAAAAGTACATTTAATCGATGGAAAATATTATTTTATTTTAAATATACAGCATGTACAAAAATAATAAAACAGAAATATATAGTGAGTAAATAATTTAATATAAATTGTATATTCTAGATTATAAGACTACGAATGAATAAAATATTATTTATTGATAGTTGTTATCAACTATCGATAGATGTAGTTTATAATAAATTGAGCATTATAATTATTAGCGAAAAAACAAGAAATGTGATATAATATTCCAGTTATAGATGAAATCAATAGGGTTTTATGAAAATAAGTAAGAAATCAGAGAAAGGAGCAAAAATGTTAATTCAATTAAACAATGTAACAAAGAATTTTGTGGTAAATGAAATATTTTCAAATGTGAAATTAGAAATTAACGATAAAGACCGTGTTGCCATTGTAGGTAGAAATGGTGCAGGGAAGAGTACATTATTAAAAATTATTTCGGGTGCTATTAGTTTTGATAGTGGTGAAAGAACTATATCTAAGAATACGACTGTAGGGTATCTTTCACAAGAATTTATAGTACGAGAAGATTTGTCAATTTATGAAGAGATGATTACATGCTTCGAAGAAATTATTACATTAGAAGCGGAATTGGAAAAACTTTCGTTTGAGTTAACTCCAGAAAATATCGAAAATAATCCAGCGCTACTTAATAAATTCGATAGATTACAAAATGAAGTATTGACTCATAAAGACTACCATTATAAAAGTAAGATTGAGAGTGTGTTGTATGGATTAGACTTTACAAAAGACGTTTTTGATAAAAAAATAAGTACTTTCTCCGGTGGAGAGAAGACAAGATTATCAATGGCTAAACTATTATTAAGTGAGCCCGATTTATTAGTTTTAGATGAACCGACCAACCACCTTGATATGGAAAATGTAGCGTGGTTAGAAAATTATTTATCATCCTATAATGGTGCAATAGTTATAGTTAGTCACGATAGATACTTTTTAGATAAAGTAGTAAATGTTGTATATAACTTAGAGTTTGGAAAGCTTAAAAAATATGTAGGTAATTACTCTAGGTTTTTAGTACAATATGAAGAAGATTTTGAAAAGCAACTAAAAGAGTATACAAGTCAACAAAAGGATATAAAAAAACTTGAAGAATTTGTTCAGAAAAATATAGCTAGAGCATCTACTAGTAAAATGGCTAAAAGTCGTCAAAAAGTATTAGACAAGATGGAACTTATAGATAATCCTAAAAAAGATGATAAGGCAGCAGGTATAGAGTTCCTAATTAAGGAGCAAAGTGGTCGTGATGTTCTTACGATTAGTGATTTACAAGTAGGTTATAATGGAACTAAAGTTGGTCAGAGTTATAATCTTTCTGTTTATAAAGGTGATAGAATAGCTGTTGTTGGAAGAAATGGTATAGGAAAATCGACTTTAATAAAGACAATAGCGAAGAGACAAAAAGAAATTTCTGGTTCTGTTCAATATGGAAGTAAAGTGTCATTAGGATACTATGACCAAAAACAAGCGGAGTTTGAATCTTCAAAAACAATATTAAATGAATTGTGGGATGAGTATCCTCTAATGAAAGAGGCGGAAGTAAGAACAGTTCTTGGTAGATTCTTATTTAGAGGCGATGATGTTCTTAAGATAGTAAGAGATCTTTCTGGTGGAGAAAAAGCGAGATTACAACTTGCAAAATTGATGCTAGAAAAAAACAATCTCCTTATATTAGATGAACCGACTAACCACCTTGATATTACGAGTAAGCAAGTATTAGAAGAAGCATTAAAAAATTATGAAGGGACTATTCTTTTTGTCAGTCACGATAGGTATTTTATTAACAAGATAGCAAATAAAGTACTAGATATTACTGATAATGGTCATAATATGTACTTAGGAAACTATGATTATTATTTAGAAAAACGAGAACAAGAGAGAATTGCTCAGCAGCTAACTAAGCAGAGTGAAGAAGTTGTTGTTGAAAAAGAAGCAAATAACTATACTCTAGATAAAGAAGCAAAAAGACGTGTTCGAAAATTAGAGAGAACTCGTGATGAATTGATGAATAAAATTGAAACTTTAGAAGAAAGAATACAAGGTATAAATAATGAACTTGCCAAAGAGGAAGTTTATACTGATATGATAAAAACTCAAGAATTTAATGAGCAGTTAAAACAGTTAAATTCTGAATTAGAAGAGCTGAATGATACTTGGTTAGAAATTGAAGAGGAATTAGAGAGCATTAATGGATAGTAAAATTAAAATAATAACATATGTTGATTCTGAAAAAATACATGAAGAATCTTATCTAGGAAGATATACTGAACAACTAGATAGTCAGAAAATAATTTATAGCGATAAAAATAACAAAAAAATAAAGATTTTTATTGACAAAATTAAAGAAAGTGTTAGTATAGAAAAAGACGATTCAAAAATGTACTTAGCATATACGAAAACAAGTAATGATTACAGTACGCAATATGGTCAAATGAAATTGGAAACACAACTTGTGAAAATGAGTAAGATGGAAAAAAATAATTTTACTTTATTTGAGATAGTGTACAATATACATTTCGGAAAAAATGATAAACAGCAAAATAAATTGAAAATATTAGTGAAAAATATATAGTAAGTAATTAGGAGGGATTTTTGGTGAAAAATAAAATAGTAGAATTAATAAAAAATTCTTTAGCCAAATTAGAAATTGATGGAGTAGATATTCATGTGGAAACTCCGAAAAACACAGATAATGGGGACTTTTCTTCAAACGTGGCGATGCAATTAACAAGAGCTTTACGTAAAAACCCTAGAGTTATTGCCGAGGAAATAATCAGTAATATAGAAGAAGATGAAGCGGTAGAAAAAATTGAAATAGCCGGCCCAGGTTTTATTAACTTTTTCGTTAAAAAATCAAGTCTTGGAAGTGTTGTTGGAAAAATCTTAGAAGATGATTTTAAATATGGTGAAAACAACATTGGACAAGGGAAAAAAGTACTTTTAGAGTATGTATCAGCTAACCCAACTGGAACATTACACGTGGGGCATGCTAGAAATGCTGCATATTCTGATTCATTAGCAAGAATAATGAAAAAATCTGGATATGATTTATCTCGTGAATACTATATCAATGATGCCGGTAATCAAATTAATAATCTTGTGATTTCAGCGATCACTAGATATAAACAGGCTCTAGGCATGGATGCTGAGATGCCAGAGGATGCATATCATGGTGAAGATATTAAAGTTCTAGGTCAAAAACTAAAAGATGAATTCGGTGAATCATTATTAGAAAGAGAAGACTTAAATGAGTTTATTCGTGAGTATGCAGTAGCGTATGAAATGGAAAATATTAAAAAAGACCTTGGTGATTTTGGTTTAGAATACGATGTATTCTTCAGTGAAAAATCATTATATGAAAATGGTCTTGTAGAAAAAGCTTTAGAATCTTTAAGAGAACAAGGTTTCGTATATGAAAAAGATGGAGCTTTATGGTTAGAAACAACTGCTTTAGGTACAGGTGATGACAAAGACCGTGTATTAATAAAAGCAGATGGTTCACTAACATACTTAACTAGTGATATAGCCTATCACAAAAATAAATTAGATCGTGGGTTTGATTTATTACTAGATGTTTTAGGTGCAGATCACCATGGATATGTTGCAAGATTAAAAGCAAGTGTTGTTGCGATGGGATACAAGGCGGAGCAATTAGAAGCTTTAATTATGCAAATGGTACAACTTCTAAATAATGGTGAAGTTGTAAAAATGAGTAAAAGAACTGGTAAAGCAATTACTCTTCGTGATTTAATAGATGAAGTAGGAGCTGATGCTGCTCGTTACTTCTTAGTAATGCGAAGTGCAGATAGTCACTTAGACTTTGATTTTGCAGTAGCAAAAGAACAATCAAGTGATAATCCACTATACTATGTTCAATATGCACACGCTAGAATTTGTTCAATCTTACGTCAAGCAGCAGAGCAAGGTGAGTATGATGTTAATAACTGTGATTGTGAATTGCTAACTGATGAATATTCAGTAGACTTACTGAAAAACTTAGCATATTATCCAGAAATTGTAGCTCAAGCAGCTAAAAACTATGAACCACATAGAATTTGTAATTACTTACAAAGTCTTGCAAGTTCATTCCACAAATTCTATAATAATAACAAAGTAATAACAGAAAATAAAGAGCAAACTCAAAGTTATTTAGCATTAATCACTGCTGTTAAGATAACTTTAAGAAATGCTTTAGAGTTAATCGGAGTATCAGCTCCAGAAAAAATGTAATAAATAAAAAAGAAGGGAATCTAATATAAATGGTAAAGTTAAAAGATTTAAGCGCAGAAAAAATTAAGGAAATGTCACTAATAGATTTATGTTATGCATATATGGTAGAAGAAGGGATTGAAAAATTAAATATTTATGATTTCCTAGATTATATTAAACCACTAAGAAACGTTGATGAGGAAGAATTTACTGCACAAGCTGCATACTTCTACACAGATCTAAACTTAGATGGACGTTTTGTATGTGTTGAAGATGGTAGTTGGAAATTAAGAGATAGTTTATTTGTAGAAGATATTAAAAACTTTGTTGAACCAAGTGTTCAAAAATTTGAAATCGATGATGAAGACGATATTGAAGAGCTTGGTGAAGAAGAACAAGAAGATATCCATGATGATGTTGATGCTCTAATCGAAGAAGAAGATATGGAAGAAAGTGAAGATGTCTTCGATTTTGATAATGAGGGTATTGTATCGAAATTCAACATTGCAACTGAAGAGGAAGAGTTTTAATGGGAGTGACTCAAAAATCGTGATTTCGTAGAAATCGATTTTTTAGAGTCATCCCTGCACAGTTTATTAGATATCTAAAAAGCTTTTATAAAGCGAATTTAGATGTCAATAAACCACTGCGTCTATGAGTTCTCATATACACTTTATTAAAATTTAGGACTTTTGGGTCAGCCCATTTTTTTGAGTTTTTACTTGCAAATTATATTAATATGAAGTATAATAAAGAAAGTCAATAAAACATATAGTAAAAATTGTAATACAGGTTCTAAGTTTTTTAAGTGAATAACACAATGTCACATTTATTTTATTTATTATCTTTAACGGCAAGAATACGATTGATTATTGATAATAAAATATAAAATAAAAAGGAGATTGTAACTTATGAAACAAGGTACAGTAAAATGGTTTAACGAGGAAAAAGGATTCGGATTTATCGAAGTAGCAGGAGAAAAAGATATCTTTGTTCACTTCTCAAGCATTAAAAAAGATGGATTCAAAACTTTAAAAGAAGGCGATAAAGTTGAATTTGAAGTTGAAGACGGTGCTCGTGGACCACAAGCAGCTAACGTAGTTGTTCTTTAATTAAAAACGTAAGAAAGCTATAGCTAGATTTAGAATCTAGTTATAGCTTTTTTGTTGTTTAATGTATAATGGTGATTTGTGTTTTTTTGTAAAATTTTAGGGAGGAGGGAGTGACTCAAAAATCGTGATTTCGTAGAAATCGATTTTGTCGAGTCACCCCCGCACAGTTTATTAGATATCTAAAAAGCTTTTATAAAGCGAATTTAGATATCAATAAACCACTGCGTCTATGAATTCTCATATATACTTTGTTAAAATTTAGGTCTTTTGGATCAGCCCCATTGGTATTGAAAATTCCATTAATTCTTTCTAATTTGCAATTGGTAGTAAGTTTTTAAATTTAATTATGAAAACGAATACGATTTTATTGAAAAATAAGTGTATATAAACTATAATTATATGAAAAGATATGTAATATCAATGATAGTATAGTACATAACGGAATGGATAAATCCGATATTACTGAACTCGAATTTTAGAGTACTGTTAAAGGTATTTTCTATTCTTAAGCATCAAAATATGCAAAAAAAAGGAGATTTATAAAATGAAAATTACAGAAGTAAATACACCAAAAGCACCAAAAGCAGTAGGACCATATGTGCAAGCAAATAAAGTAGGAAATCTTATTTTTTGTTCTGGTCAATTAGGGATTAACCCGGAAACAGGGAAAATTGTTGAAGGTGGAGTTATCGAAGAAGCAAAACAAGTTTTTAAAAATATTGAAGCAGTTTTAGAAGAAGCTGGAAGTTCTATGAATCATGTTGTAAAATCATTAGTGCTTTTAAAAGATATTGCAGACTTTGCTGAAGTGAATAAAGTATATGCAGAACAATTCAATGATGTACTTCCTGCTAGATCAGCTTTTCAAGTGGCTGCATTGCCACTAGGTGGGAACATAGAAATAGAAGTGATAGCTGTAGAAAAATAAAAAATCAAGGATGGCAAGTTAGCTATCCTTGATTTTTTGCGTTATAATTTGCGATTGCAGCATTTATTTCTTCGTTCGTGAAGTTAGAGATATCACCTTTTAGTTCATTTTCAATGATATTTCTACTAGTGCTACCCTCTTGAGTGTAACGTATAGTATTATATGTTTCAGGTACTTGTTGCCCTACAATTTGTGGGTGATTTTGTGTATTAGGAATAGATGAAACTTTTTTAGTATCAGAAGAATTATTTTTAGTACTATTAGAATTTTTATTTGAAGAAGTAGTATCTTTTTTAGAACTTTCTCTATTGCCTAGTTCTTTTTTTGTTTCCTCTTTTTTAGTTACGCTAGTTTTATGATCTTGTTCTAATTCTGAGGTTTCAGAATTTAACAGTTTTTCTTTTAAAGCTTCATATTTGAAGTTGTACTTAGCTAAAATAGTTTGAATTTGATCTGCATAAGTTGCCGAGTTAATATCTAATTCTAAAATCTCGGTAAGAGCATTGTCGTAATAATCTAATTGTTCATCTAAATATGAAATTGCTTTAGAGAAAGTATGATTAACATCTAATTTTTTAGCTTGTTTTAAGTGATCGTGTGCTTTTTCGATATCTGCATTGTTTAGTGCAGTATCAATTCTTACTAATTCACTAGCGGTATTGATTTCATTATCTATATTTCTTAACGTTTCTTTAGCCTTTTCTGTAGTTAATGTTTCAAGGCCGTTTAAGCCATTTTTAAAATCATATGAATCATTAATTAATGATATATATTTTGAATGTTCTTCTTTAAAATTTTTATTTCCTGCATTTAGGTAGTAGTAAGTACCACCTATTAAGAAAAATATTGCTAATATAGGCATTAAAACAGAGATTATTTTTTTCATAAAGGGTTATACTCCTTTCTTTAATGTCTTTAACTATAATTTATTGTATAATGTTAAGAAAAAAAAATCAAGTAAATTAAGTGATAAGTAATTAAATAAAATACGTAAGTTAGCTACTATATCGGTAAAATATTATTATTTATAGTGAAAAAAATAGTTATTATTAATATTGAATTGTCTAGAAAAATAATCTTATAAAGTAATAAGGGATAAGTGAAAATTTAAAGAAATTAAATTTAAAAATATAATAATTTCTTGACAATGACAGTAGTTTGGTATAATATATTTAAAAGAACCGTGACAAAATAGTAAAAAGAATTTTACTTTATGTTTTAATAAAAAGAGAGTTTAATCCCAAGGCTGAAAGATTAAATATTAATGATTAAAGTAAGTAACACTTTTTGTAAAATTTAATAATAAGAAAATAAGGTATCGATATTTCGATATGAATTAGGGTGGCACCACGAATTTAGTTATCGTCCCATATAGTATAGGCTATATGGGGCGATTTTAATTTATATTGAAGTATGATTTATAGATAAATCATTGAAAGGAGCAAACCATGGTAATAACTATGCCGAGAGGAACACAAGATATACTACCTGAAGAAAGTATAAAGTGGCAGTATATTGAAGGGAAACTAAGAGAAATTAGTAAGAACTTTTGCTATGAAGAGATTAGAACACCGATGTTTGAATCAACAGAATTATTCAGTAGAGGTGTTGGAGACACTACTGACATAGTCCAAAAAGAGATGTATACTTTCCAAGATAAAGGAAATAGATCTTTAACACTAAGACCTGAGGGAACAGCTGGAACAGTTCGTTCATATATAGAAAATAAATTATTCGCTAAAACAATTCAACCACAAAAACTCTACTATGTTGGTCCGATGTTTAGATATGAAAGAAAACAAAAAGGGCGTTATCGTCAATTCGTTCAATATGGAGTTGAGGTGATTGGGGAAGAAAGTCCGAAAATCGATGCAGAGGTAATAAGCTTAGCATATAATATTTACAGAATGTTTGGTATAGAAAATATCAAAGTGAGTATTAACTCTTTAGGTAATCCCGAAGAAAGACAAGCTTATAATGAAGCATTAGTAAAACACTTTGAACCTAGAATAAACGAGTTTTGCGAAGATTGTAATAATCGTCTTTACAAAAACCCTATGAGAATTTTAGATTGTAAAGTTGATGCGGGACATGAACTTATTAAATCGGCACCAAAATTATTAGATTACTTAGGTGAAGAATCTAAGCAATATTTCGCAGAAGTTCTAAAACATTTAGATGCACTTGGTGTAAAATATGAAATCGATCATAATTTAGTTCGCGGATTAGATTATTATACTCACACTGCATTTGAGATAATGATAGATAATCCTGAAGTGGAATTAAAAACACTTTGCGGAGGTGGTCGTTATAATGGTTTAATTAAATTGTTAGATGGACCGGAAGATAAAAAAGGTATTGGTTTTGCCTTAAGTATTGAAAGATTATTATTAGCTCTTGAAAGTGAAAATATTGAATTACCTATAGATGATACAATTGATGTATTTGTAGTTGCTATGGGAGAAGAAGCTTCAAATGCTGGAGTAAAACTTACTAATGATTTAAGATTAGCTGGATATAGCGTACAAAATGATTATTTTGATAAAAAAATGAAAGCTCAAATGAAAGTTGCAGATAGATATAATGCAAAATATTCTATAATAATTGGACAAAGTGAACTGGAGAGTGGAACGCTTGTCGTAAAAGATATGAAATCATTTGAACAAGAAACAATTAACTTAGAAAACATAGTTGATTATTTACAAGAGAAACTGAGAGGAGAAAAATAATGAGCGCATACGGAAGAACGGAATACGCAGGTCGTATAGATGAAAAATATGTTGGAAAGAAAGTAACATTAAAAGGATGGGTTAGTAAACGTCGTGACCTTGGTAACTTAATCTTTATTGATGTAAGAGATAGAATGGGTGTAGTTCAATGTGTATTTTCAGGAGAAAAGAATGCAGAATTACATGAACTAGCAGGAACTTTAAGAAACGAATTTGTAGTTTCTATTGAAGGTGAAGTAGTATTAAGAAATGAATCTACTGTAAACGAGAAAATCGCATCAGGTAAAGTAGAAGTTATCGCTGATAAATTAGAAATTTTATCAAAAGCTAAAACATTACCATTCGTATTGGATGATGCAAGTTTATCAAGTGAAGAGTTACGTCTTAAATACCGTTACCTAGATTTAAGAAGAACAGAACTTGCTGAAGTGTTACACTTACGTTCAAAAATCACTAAAGCAACTAGAGATTATTTAGATAACAACATGTTTGTTGATGTTGAAACACCAATTTTAACTAAGTCTACTCCAGAAGGAGCGCGTGACTACTTAGTACCAAGTAGGGTTCATCCAGGTGAATTCTATGCATTACCACAGTCACCACAATTATTTAAACAATTACTAATGGTAGCTGGATTTGACAGATACTATCAAGTAGCTCGTTGTTTCCGTGACGAAGACTTACGTGCAGACAGACAACCAGACTTTACACAAATTGATATGGAAATGAGCTTTATGTCACAAGAAGAAATTCTTACTATGATAGAAGGTTTAATTGCACACGTAATGAAAGAAGTAAAAGGAATTGATGTAGTATTACCATTCCCACGCCTTGACTACGAAGAAGCAATGGAAAGATTTGGTAGTGATAAACCAGATACTCGTTTTGGAATGGAATTAAAAGATGTTAGTGATCTTGTTAAGAACTTAGACTTCAAAGTATTCTCAAATGCAGTAGAACAAGGTGGAGCAGTAAAATGTATCGTAGCTAAAGGATGTGCAGAGCAATATTCTCGTAAAGATATCGACGCTTTAGGTAAATATGTTGCGAACTACGGAGCTAAAGGATTAGCGTGGGTTAAAGTAACAGAAGAAGGATTAAATGGAGCAATTGCTAAATTCTTTACAGATGAAGTAGCTCAAGAATTAGTAGCTCGTGTAGATGCAGAAGTTGGAGATATTATTTTATTTGCTGCAGACAGTAAGAAAGTATGTTATGCATCATTAGGTGCATTACGTCAAAAATTAGCAGCTGATTTAGATCTAATCGATAAAGATAAATACAACTATCTATGGGTAGTAAACTGGCCTTTATTAGAGTATGATGAAGAAAAAGGTCGTTACAGTGCAGCCCACCACCCATTCACTATGCCAAAAGTGGAAGATGTTGAACTATTAGAGACAGTGCCAGAAAAAGCATATGCACAAGCTTATGATATAGTACTTAATGGATATGAGTTAGGTGGAGGAAGTATCCGTATTTACGATAAAGAAGTTCAATCTTCTATGTTTAAGGCATTAGGATTTACACAAGAACAAGCTCAAGAACAATTTGGATTCTTATTAGATGCATTTGAATACGGTGTACCACCTCACGGAGGATGTGCCCTAGGATTAGATAGATTCGTTATGTTATTAGCTGGACGCGATAACTTACGTGATACAATTGCATTCCCTAAAACTGCGAATGCAGCAGATCCAATGACTCAAGCTCCATCACCAGTAGATTTAGAGCAACTATTAGAATTAAATATCTCATTACTAAGAAAATAAACCAAATAGTAATATAATGTATATCCGAGGAAGAGTTAATCTTTTCCTCGGATTTTTTAAAAAAATGTATTGACATAAAGTAAAACAGATGATAGAATAATAAAAGTCTTCTCAAGAAGAAGACGAACAATCAAATATTTTGAAATATTAAATGTTAAGAAATTATAAAAAATCGCTTGACAAAATATAAAAGAAATGATAAACTTATAAAAGTCTTGAATAAAGACAAAATCAATTATTTCAACGAAGTAAACGGTTTAAAAGTTTTTAAAAATATAAAAAACTTCTTGACAAATATTCGAAGAAATGATAGACTGATAAAAGTCTTTAGAAGAAGACAAAAAACATTTTTAAAAAAGTTTTTAAAAAAGCTTGACAAAGAAAATTAAAAATGTTAAAATATAAAAGTTGTTAATCGCAACGATTTGAACATTGAAAACTAAACGAATTAAGTCAA